>NZ_AUPZ01000003.1 GCF_000445475.1 Sulfurimonas hongkongensis | reverse complement strand
GGGAATTATAGGAGGATGTTGCTTAATAGTTTCTTAAAACTGTAGAGAGTTTAAAAGAAAGCGTCTAGGTGTTTATTTTTATTTGATTTTATGGAATCTTTTTTATTTTTCCTTACATATAAAGAGTTTAAAAGTACTGTTGCTATGCATTAACTCTTTATATATAAAATTCTTATCAAACTATATTATGAGGAAAAAATTATGGGACTTTATGATCGCGATTACGCTAGAGGTAACTCTTTTTCTTACGAGAGTACCACTCGCAGTGATTCTCAAATCATCTCTTTTGTTAAAGAAACATATAAACTATTTGCAGCATCTATGATGGCTGGTGCAGTTGGTGCTTATGTTGGTGTTCCACTAGCTGGAACTATTGCGGCTTGGTTTATACCTCTGTTTATTTTAGAAATCGGACTTCTTATAGGACTTCACTTTGTAAAAAATAAACCTGGAATAAACCTTGTGGTTATGTTTGCATTTGTCTTTATGACAGGTCTTATGTTAGCGCCCCTACTTTCTCATACACTTGGGATGAGTGGTGGTGGAACAGTTGTTGGCAATGCTTTTGCTATGACTGCTGTAGTTTTTGGTGCTATGAGTTTTTACGCTATTAAAACTACAAAAGATTTTACAAGTTATAGTAAACCTTTGATGATTGCTCTTTTTGTTGTTATCGGATTCTCGGTTGTTAACCTATTCTTAGGCAACCCTATGTTAAGCGTTGTCATCTCTGGTGCTGTTGTATTTTTATTTAGCATCTTAGTTATATATGACACTCAAAACATTATGAGAGGTTCTTATGAAACACCTATTGATGGAGCTATTGCACTATACTTAGACTTTTTAAATATCTTTACTGCACTGCTTCACCTCTTTGGTATCTTTGGTAGTGATGACTAAAGAGTCTCTCTCACCCGAACTCTTTCGGGTGTGTGATGCAAACCTTAATCGCCTCAAAGAGGGTATACGAGTTGTTGAAGATATCATGCGATATCGGGATAACAACAAAGACTTCTCCCTAAAACTAAAACAACTTCGTCATATTTCTCGCATCGATGACATAGATAAACTTCTCCTTCATAGAGATAGCATCAAAGATGTACTTCGTCCAACCACTAAGAGTGAGTTAAATCGTACAGATATAAGAAGTGTTATTATTGCAAATTTCAAAAGAGCAGAGGAGTCTTGCAGAGTCTTAGAAGAACTTTTTAAACTCTATGATATAAAACTTAGTGAAAATTTTAAATATATAAGATATGAACTTTATAACTTAGAAAAAGAGATAGTGCTTCAAGAGAAGTAAACTTCTCACTTATAGATAAAAACAACTTCAAACTCTAAATAGCTTAAAGGATACTCTCGCATAAGCCTTTTTGTCTCTTTATAGCTCAACACTTTTCTAGATGCACTCACACCACTTTTTTTTATATACTTAAACATATCTCTTGAGGATTCAAACTCTAACTTATACTGGACTACTTCCATCTCTGCATCTAGGTATTTTTTTTGAAGTTCTTCTATCTCATCTACACTTCTTAGTATAGAAGTTAAATTTGCTGTTTTGTTTAGCGTCTTAAAGGTGTTTGAACTAAAGATGGCTAAAGAGAGTCTTGCATCTAGCTTTTTTATCTCACAAAAAAGCCTCTCCAAGTCATCTGCCCACTGAAGAGCTGATGCTGAAAATATGTGTTCATAGTTTTTTTCTAGTCTATTTTGAAATAGGGCAGCATCATTAAAATCTCCATAAATACACTCTATG
This sequence comes from Sulfurimonas hongkongensis, assembly GCF_000445475.1. NCBI lineage: Bacteria > Pseudomonadati > Campylobacterota > Epsilonproteobacteria > Campylobacterales > Sulfurimonadaceae > Sulfurimonas > Sulfurimonas hongkongensis. The sequence goes on along the minus strand of NZ_AUPZ01000003.1, from coordinate 86,902 downwards.
TTTTTAGATTTTGGATGCAGCTCTAACATACCCAGAGCAAAATCTACACCTGTGAAATTATCATATTGCCAATCAATATTGCGACAAACTGCACCGCTTCCACAACCTAAATCCAAAATCTTCCTAGGCTGATAATCTAATTTTTCAAAAAGTCTCTTTATGACTCTGTTTTGTATAACATTGTAAGAACCATAGTGCAGAGCATTTTTGGAAAACTCCGAGCTTATTTTCATCGTCTATTTGCTACTAAAGAGATGATAAAAATTACCACTATAGAGAGCACTATAGTGGCTCCTGATGGCAAAGACATATAAAAAGATAGAGTCATGCCAGATGCAACGCTAAAGATGGCAAAAAACAGAGATATTAAGATGGTTTTTACAAACCCTTGTCTGTACTGAAGTGCCGAAACTGTTGGGATAACCATTAGCGCTCCAATGAGCAAACTTCCAACAACTCTGATGGAGAGCGCTATGATGATGGCTGCGATACTAACAAGCAGGAAGTTTAAGAGCCTAACTCTTATGCCACTTGTTTTTGCAACCTCTTCATCATAAGCTATAAAATAAAACTCTTTTGCAAAAATGAGTAAAAGGCTAAGACAGACTATGCCAAAGACAAAGATAGTTATAAGATCTGCGTCGCTAACTGCAAGTATGGAACCAAATAGATATGAAAAAAGTGAGTTGTTAAATGCACCACCTAAAGAGACGATGATAACAGCGATGGCTAAAGAACCTGATAAAAATATAGCAAGAACTGCATCAGAGTATAGTGCAAAATTATATCTTAGATACTCTATAAGCCACGCTGAGATGATAGCGACAATAACCGCCATCCAAAGAGGGTTAAATCCTGCGACCAAACCAACAGCAACACCAACTAAAGCTGAGTGTGCTAGAGTTTCACTTATCATGGAGTAGCGTCTTAAAACTATAAAGGTTCCGCTGATGGATGCTAAGATAGCGATAATCATCCCAGCTAAAAAAGCTCTTTGCATAAATTCATACTCAAACATTTCTAACATCTTAGTGCTCATGCTTGTGGTTATGAAGCAGGTGTGCATCTATACCATAAAGCTCGCTCATCTCTTCGCAACTTAGAGCCTCTTTGGGATTGTTACATATCACTGCTTTTTGGTTAATGGTAAAAAGCCTTGCAATATCGTCAGCTATAACTCCAATGTCATGAGTAATAAAGACAATAGTAATTTTCTCTTTTGTGTTTAACTCTCGTAGAAGTTCATAAAATCTTTGTTGAGAAGATACATCTACACCAGTATTTGGTTCATCTAGTATCAGTATTTCAGGTCTCGATGCCAAAGCTCTAGCACACATCACTCTTTGTCTTTGTCCACCTGAAAGTGTACCTATCATCTTGTCTTTTAGATGGTAAACATCCATTTTTTTCATGGCATCTTCGACTCTCATCTTATCCTCTTGACTCTCTTTTGAAAATAGCTTTTGCTTTGAAGTTCTGCCCATCTTTACAACATCCTCTGTTGTAGCTGGAAATGATGCATCTACATGACTAGCTCTTTGTGGAACATAACCTATCTTCTGCCACTCTTTAAAGTCTTTTATACGCTTGCCAAATATTCGCACTTCGCCTTTTGTCTCTCTCTCAAGTCCTAGTAAAATTCTTATTAGAGTAGTTTTACCACCACCATTTGGACCAATGATGGCAATATAGTCTTGCGCGAAAATCTCAAAAGACACATTAGAGAGTATCTCTTGATTATCTACTATAAAGTATAGATTTTTTACATCAAAGATTGGTAGTCTAAACTTCATTTGCACTCAAGAGCGTTGCTAATTTTTTCTAAGTTTTCAAGCATAATATCTTTGTAGCTTAGATCCTTTTTTGCCTCATCTGCTGTAATGTTTCCTAGAGGTTGGAGAACATCAACTGCTACATTTGCTTCATTTGCAATGCTTTTCATCGCTTTATCACTTACAAAACTCTCAAAAAATACAACTTTTAGATCATGCTCTTTTACATGCTCTATTAGCTTTAACATATTTTGTGCATTTGATTGTGCATCTGGGGAGAGTCCGCTAAGAGCTTCAACCTCAAAACCATAGTTTTGACTAAGATAAGAAAAAGCGTTGTGATTTACTATAATGGTCTCTTTTTTACAAGATGCTAATCTCTGCTTATACTCTTCATCTATTGCCTGTAGTTCAGATATATAAATCTCTGCATTTTTTCTATATAGCTCTTCATTTTCTTTTGAGAGTTTAGAAAATTCTCCTGCTATAAGATTTGTAGCATCTATCATGTTTTGTATATCTAACCAGTAGTGTGGGTCCATCTCTTCTTCATGACCCCCATGGTGTTGATGCTCTTCATGGTTGCAACTTCCATGTTCTGAGTTTAAGAGTTTTACATGTTTACTCATATCTATAACTCTGTTTTTAAACTCAAATGAGCTTGTCCACGGCTCAAGCCCAGCTCCACTATATATAACTATATCGCTTTGCATAATCTTTGCCATAAGCTTTGGGGTGGGTTCAAAACTATGTGCATCTACTCCAAAAGGTAAAATCATAACAAGGTCTATCGTGTCATTTGAGATATTTTTTGCTATATCATAAAGGGAGAATGTGCTTAGTGCTACGGTTGGTTTTGCTTGGTTTTTTTCTTCTGCAAGTTTAGCATCTTGCTTTAAAACAAACATTTGTAGCAAAAAAACTGCGACTATTAATAAAAAAATAACATTTCTAAAATCTCTCATAAATTCTCCAAACTTTTTTTGAAATTATATCTAATTTTGTAATAATTATTTTTTTTAGATATAATTCGCCACTTTTTAAAATAGCATGGAGAATAAATCACACTAGATGTGATGGGCTTCCTGCCGAAGGAAACCAAGCGCGCACGACGGAGTACCCCTGGGGTATTAGCGTAACTCAAGGAATTTACTTCCTTAAGTGTTGTGAATGAAATTAAAGGAATTTATAAATGACAACTAGTTTTTTACTCATTGTTCAGATAATTTTAGTTGTAATACTAGTAATAGCTGTACTTCTTCAAAAAAGCTCAAGCATAGGGCTTGGTGCTTATAGTGGCTCAAATGAGTCTGTTTTTGGTGCTAAAGGACCAAACTCTTTTTTAGCTAAAGCTACTTTTCTTATAGGCTTTTTGTTTGTTTCAAACACTATTGCTTTGGGTTATATGTACTCTGCCTCTGCACAAAGTTCTGTAGTTGACAACATGGTAGAGTCTACTAATGTAGAAGCTCCATCATCTCCAACTCCAGCCTCTCAAGCTGACACTTCACCAGAAGCCCCAGCTGTAAAATAGTTGCAAGCGAGGTTTTTACCTTGTGAGCCACGCAGGCGAGGCTGTAGCCTCACTTCCGAATTATTTCATAGTCTTTAACCTAAATTATCCACAAAAATTCTCTCTTTAGTATCAAATAAAGAAATTTTGCTACAATATCGCAACTATTTTTCAAAAAATTTAAGGATATCTAATGTTAAATGAAATCTACAACTCGTGTGAAGAAGATATGAAGTCAGGCATAGAACATATGCTAAAAGATTTTAAAACACTAAGAACAGGTAAGGTTACAACTTCTGTTTTAGATAATATTAAAATCGACTACTATGGAACTCCAACTCCTCTTGATCAAGTAGGCTCGGTCATAGCTGCAGATGCAACGACTATAATTGTAAACCCTTGGGAGAAACATCTACTAAGTGACATTGAGAGTGCTATATCCGCTGCAAATGTCGGGGCAACTCCTAACAACGATGGCGAACAAATCAAACTATTTTTTCCAGCCATGACGGTTGAACAAAGACAAGAATCTGTAAAGAAGATGAAAGGTATGGGAGAAAATGCAAAGGTTTCTATCAGAAATGATAGAAAACATGCAAATGACCAAATTAAAAAGCTTGAAAAAGACAAAGAAATAACTCAGGATGAGTCAAAATCTGCTCAAGACAATATTCAAAAGATCACTGATAAATATATAACAAAAATAGACGCCATAGTAAAAGACAAAGAAGCTGAGATACTAAAGGTTTAATAAAAATGAATATAAAACAAATATATATGGATGCAGATGCTCTCTTAGAGGGACATTTTAAGCTAAGCAGTGGGAATCATTCACAATTTTATCTACAATCTGCAAAAGTTTTAGAGGATCCAAAAACAGCAAAGCTTTTGGCTGATAAGCTAGCAGAAGAGATCAAGAAAAGTGGACTTAAAATTGATACAGTTTGTGCACCTGCACTTGGTGGACTTATAGCTGGTTTTGCACTTGCAACTGCACTTGATGTTCGTTTTATATTTGCTGAGAGAGTTGATGGAGTTATGTCAATGCGAAGAGGCTTTAAGGTAAGCCATGGCGAGAGAGTCCTGATGTGTGAAGATATCATCACAACAGGTGGCTCGGCCATGGAAGCAGCAAGCGTTGTAAAAGGGTTTGGTGGTGAGATAGTAGGAGTTGCGGCTCTTGCAAATCGTGGCTTTTGCAAAAGAGAAAACAGCACACTCGAGTCAAAATCAAACTGTAAACTCCCACAAGACATCCCTTTCTTTGCACTAGAAGATTTTACATTTCTTATGTATGAACCAAGTAAATGTCCACTTTGCAAAGATGGATCACAAGCTATAAAACCCGGAAGCCGTGGAAACTAAAATCATAGCTCAGGATGATAAATGCTTGAGCTCATTATCTTCTTTGTAAGCTAAATCTTCAACCTACACCCAACTTTCTCTACTGTATACAATAGCAAAAACAAACAATTAACTAATTTTTTTAAGCTATAATCACTTAAAATAAAAAAACAGTAGGTTACAAAAGCATGGAATCGCTCGATATTTATCTTCTTGTTATTGCTTTTTTAACCCTCTTGAGTGTGATTGCAAGTAAACTCTCAAACACTTTTGGAATTCCAGCTCTTTTTATATTTCTAGGTCTAGGAATGCTTGCAGGCTCAGATGGTGTGCTTGGAATACACTTTGACAATGTAGAAATCGCACGAAATGTAGGAACAGTCGCCTTAATTTTTATCCTTTTTGGTGGCGGTCTTGATACCGCCTTTAGGGCTATTAGACCTGTCTTAAAAGATGGAGTTTTACTAGCGACTCTAGGAGTGGTATTAACGGCTTTAGTTGTGGCTATTGGAATCTACTTTCTTTTTGACTTTAGTTTTTTAGAATCCTTACTAATTGGTGCTATTATCTCTTCAACTGATGCTGCTGCTGTGTTTGCGATTTTGCGAGCCAAAGGGATTAATTTAAAGAAAAAATTAGCACCTCTATTAGAACTGGAATCAGGAAGCAATGATCCAATGGCTATTTTTCTTACTATTGCTATTTTACAAATTATTATCTTGCCACAACTGCCCTCTGTTGGAGAGTGGATTTTAGAGTTTTTCTTACAATTTCTTATTGGTGGAGCTTTAGGATATGTTTTTGGAATCACCCTTCCTTCTATTCTCAATCGTGTTCATTTAAGTTTTTACGGACTCTACCCAGTGCTAACCATAGGATGGGTTTTGTTGTTGTTTTCATCTACTTCCATATTAGATGGAAACGGTTTTTTAGCAGTTTACATAGCAGGAATAGTTGCTAATACCAAAGAGTTTGTTCACAAAAAAAATCTTGTGGGTTTTCATGATGGTGTTTCATGGATGATGCAAATTACTGTCTTCTTAGTCTTAGGCCTATTAGTTTTTCCATCAGAACTGCCAGATGTTGCACTATCTTCCTTAGCTATTGCTTTTTGGTTAATGTTTGTTGCCCGTCCTTTGGGCGTATTTTTAAGTCTATCTTTTAGCAAATTTCCCTTTAAAGACAAACTTTTTATCTCATGGGTAGGACTTCGTGGAGCTGTTCCTATTGTTTTAGCAACATATCCCTTTATAGAAAATTTTGAACACTCTCATTTAATTTTCAATATGGTTTTTTTCATCGTCCTTGCATCTATTTTAATCCAAGGCACATCTCTACCTTTTGTTGCTAAGTGGCTAAAGGTAGAAGTGAAGAAGAGTGATAAAGACAAAAAACTGGCATTTTCTCCACTTTTATCTAAGACACTAAAACAATTTTATATCCAAAAAAGTTCTCCCGTGATAAACAAAAGTATTGTAGAGCTTGATTTACCGCTAAATTTTTTAATTCTTCTAATCAATCGAGATGGTAAATACTTTAAACCAACAGGCTCTACACTTTTTAAAGAAAATGACATGTTACTCATCCAATGTAGCACAAATAAACAGTATAAAATGGGCTTAAAGCACTTTATGTAGAAGAGTTGAGGCTTAACTATTTTATCTTAATTCACAGCTCATCATCTTCTCAACTAACACCTTACCAACCTCAAGTTTAGAATCCACCATAACTGTAATATCTAAATCTTGGAGTGCATTTATTTCTTGGAGTGATGCTACTTTTACTATAAGATTTATGTTGTTTGTATGTTTTAAAACAGCTTCACAAATAGCACGCTTCTTATCTATATTATCAAGCGTTACAATGACTGCAGCTGAACTCTCAGCATTTAGCGCCTCTAGCATAGATAGTTTCGACATATCGCCTAAATAAGCCTCTTTTCCTGCTCTTAGTGCTTCTTGAACATGTTTTGGAGAATTGTCAATGATAACATGTGGCGCATCTACCGCTTCAAGCTCTTTTGCGACAAACTTACCTATGATGCTATATCCACAAACTATAACATGGTCTTTTCTTCTAGCAAACTCTTTAGTATCTACTGCTAAGTACTCTTCACGAGTAAGATAGTCAATAGATGCACTAATTTTTGAGATAAAAAATGGTGTTACCATCATAGAAAAGATCACAACAAGAACAAAAAGAGCTTCTAACTCCTTTTCTAAAAGCCCACCATTGGATGCAACTGCAAAGATTACAAAGGAAAATTCTCCAACTTGAGAGAGTGCAAGTGCTGTCTTTAATGAAGTTGCGTGTCCACTTGTTGGACGAAGTAGCATGTACATGATAAGTGTTTTTATGATTAAGACAAGTATAAAGATACCGAGTGTAAGCCAGAAATGATTTAAAAAGTACATAAAATCTATCTTCATTCCAACGATGATAAAAAAGGTTCCAAGCAAGATATCTTTAAATGGTGCTATATCAAATTCCACTTTATGATGGTACTTTGTCTCAGCTATTATCATTCCAGCCACAAAAGCTCCCAGTGAGTAAGTAAACCCGAAAAAAGATGCTAAAAGTGAGGCACTGATAACTATAAAAAGTACTGAGCCCATAAAAAGCTCTTCTACTTCACTAGAGGTAGAGAAGTGAAGAAGCCATGTCATAAGCCTTTTACCAACTACAAAAAGAAGCCCTACTACTATTATGGCACTGATGGCGGTATCTCTTAAAATAATAGCAATAGAACTATCACCACTACTTGTTAAAAAACCCAAAAGTATTAGTATGGGGATTACTGCAATGTCTTGAAAGATAAGTATCCCCGTGGCTCTTTGCCCATAGGGTGTATATATCTCTTTTGAGGCCTTTAAGTAACTTAAAACTACAGCCGTAGAAGAGAGTGCAAAGGCTAGTGAGAGGATAATAGCAGAGATGGTCTCCATTCCAAAAATAAAGTGCGCGATGGAGTAAACCACTGCAGCTGTGACTCCAACTTGCAAAAAACCATTTAAAAATATCTCTTTTTTCATGGAGTTCATTTTGTTTAGAGATATCTCAAGTCCAATAGTAAACATCAAAAAAACAATACCAAACTCGCCAATATGTTCTAGAGTAGTAGAACCCTTTAGATATTGTAAATCAAAGGTATATACAAGAACAGTTCCTGTTAGTATATAACCGATAATCTGTGAGACTCCTAGACGTTTTAAAAGTAAGTTAAAAACTGTAGAAATACCTAGAGCCATAACAATATATAAAAGTGTTGCGTCCATCAAGAGCCTTATAATAATATTTGGAAATTATATAGTATCTTTTTTAAAAAGAGCTATAGAGAATTTAAGAGACTCTGTAATATAATCCGCGCTTACTAAATATTTTTAAAATAATCACTTTGCATCTCTATTGAAAAATGAGCAGATGCTATCTCGGTGACTAACAATATCAAAGACTATAAGATAGGAAAAAGCATGACAAAGTATATTTTTGTAACTGGTGGAGTTTTGAGTTCTCTTGGAAAAGGGATCACAGCAGCAAGCGTTGGAACTCTGCTTAAACACTCTGGTAAAAAAGTCGGCATGCTTAAGATTGATCCTTATATAAATGTGGACCCAGGAACCATGAGTCCACTTGAACATGGTGAAGTTTTTGTCACAAAAGATGGGGCAGAAACTGATCTTGATATTGGAAACTATGAGAGGTTTCTTGATACTTCATATTTAAAATCTAGCAACTTTACTACGGGTCAAGTCTACTCAAGTGTAATAGAGCGTGAGAGAGCTGGCGGCTACTTAGGGCAGACCATCCAAGTTATACCTCACATAGTTGGTGAGATAGTAAATCGTATCAAGTTAGCTGGAGAGGGGCATGATATTTTAATTGTTGAGCTTGGTGGAACTGTTGGAGACATAGAAGGATTACCTTTTATGGAAGCTATCCGTCAAATGAAGCATGATGAGGAGGTAGTTGGTACTTTTTTTATCCATGTAACTCTTATACCCTATATAAAAGCAGCTGGAGAGATGAAATCTAAGCCTACTCAACACTCGGTTCAAGAGCTTCGCCGTATTGGGATTACCCCGCAGATGATTATTGCAAGAAGTGAGTTTCCTCTACCAAAAACTTTTAAGAAAAAACTAGCAATGAGTTGTGATGTCTCTCCAGATAGCGTTATAGAAGCACTTGATGCGGCTACTATTTATGATATTCCTGTGACTTTTTTAAGACAACATATCTTAAAACCTATCTCTAAAGAGCTGGATTTAGGGGAGCTAAACCCAGACATGGAAGAGTGGGACTCTTTAGTTAAAAAGATAGTTCAACCTAAAAATCGTGTAGTTATAGGCTTTGTTGGAAAGTATTTAGAACTAAAAGAGGCTTACAAATCACTAACAGAATCACTTATCCACTCAGGTGCACATCTAGATACTAGAGTAGATATAAACTGGGTTGATTCCGAAGAGCTTGAAGAGCGGGGAGCTGAGGCACTTTTAGGTGATTGTGACTCTATCTTAGTAGCTGGTGGTTTTGGAAACCGTGGAGTTGAGGGCAAGATAAAAGCAATAGAGTACGCTAGAGTTAACAAAGTTGTATATCTTGGTATCTGTCTTGGAATGCAGTTAACACTTGTAGAGTATGCCAGAAATGTTTTAGGGCTTGAGGGTGCAAACTCTGTTGAATTTGATGAAGATACTCCGCATCCAATGGTTTATCTTATAGACAACTTTTTAGACCAAAATGGAGATTCGCAGGTAAGAACCCATAAATCGCCAATGGGCGGGACTCTTAGACTTGGGGAATATCCATGTGATATAAAAGAGGGCTCTATAATTAGAGAAGCTTACGGTGGTGAAGGAACAATACATGAGAGACATCGCCATCGCTATGAGGCTAACCCTGCTTATAGGGAACGACTAGAAGCGGCTGGAATGATTGTAACGGGCGAATATGATGGACTAATTGAGAGTGTCGAGATAGAGGGTCATCCTTGGTTCTTAGGTGTTCAGTTTCATCCAGAATTTACCTCAAGGCTTCAAACTCCAAACCCTTCAATACTAGCTTTCGTAAAAGCATCTCTTGGTGCTCTTGAGTAGTTTAATTACAACTAAAATATGAAAACATTAAACAAACAGTCACTCTTTGAGCTACTCTCTAGTCGCTTTGAAAGCCAAGAGAAAAAACTCTCACAAATTCCAAATCCAGCACTTTTAAAAGATGCCACAAAATCTGCTAAACGCATAGCAACTGCCATAAGAGCAAAAGAGAAAATAACTCTCGTTGGAGATTACGATGTTGATGGGATAAGTTCTAGTGCTATAGTGGTGGAGTTTTTTAAGAAAATTCCATATTCACTAGAGGCCATCATTCCAAATCGTTTTAGAGATGGTTATGGGGTAAGTCCTAACATCTTAGAGAGAGTAGATGCAGACCTTATCATCACAGTGGATAATGGCATAACAGCCATAGAAGCTGCTCGCATCTGCAAAGAGAGAGGTATAGACCTTATCATAACTGACCATCATACACCAGGCGATGAACTTCCAGATGCTTATACGATAGTTGATCCAAAACTTGATGATTGTGAATACCCTTTTAAAGAGATTTGCGGCGCTCAAGTGGCTTGGCTACTTTTGGCTTTAGTTAAAAAAGAGCTCTCTTTAAACATTGATATGAAAGAGTTTTTAGATATCTTAGCAATTGCCATTATTGCAGATATCATGCCACTCATCGATATAAACAGAACTCTTGTAAGAGAGGGTTTAAAAGTTTTAATGAATTCACAAAGACCAGCTTCCATCATTATTAGAGATTTTTTAAACAAGTCTAGCATCTCCTCAGAAGATATATCATTTCAAATAGCTCCTCGTATAAACTCCGCTGGGAGACTCAAAGATGCATCCATTGCACTAGAATTTTTTACAGCTGACACTGTGCAAAAGGCCTACGAGCAGTTTGAAAAACTCTCTCTTTTAAATGAGCTTAGAAAAGAGACAGAGCAAGAGGCTACAAGCCAAGCTTTGCTTGAAGTTAATGAAGATGATAGAATCATAGTTGTAGCAAGCGAGAATTGGCATGAGGGTGTAGTTGGCATCGTTGCCTCTAGACTTGTAGATAAGTTTTCAAAACCTGCCATAGTTTTGAGCATTAAAGATTCAGTTGCAAAGGGAAGCGCTAGGAGTATCGGAGAGGTTAACATCTATAAGCTAATAAAAGCTAATGAGCACTTGTTAACTAGATTTGGAGGGCATAAGATGGCGGCTGGCTTAGGACTGATGGAGCAAGATATAGAGAGTTTTAGAGTAGCCATCAACAAGAGTGCGTCTTTGCTTCATGCGGATGATTTTATAGCAAAAGATGAAGTCTTAGGTATCTTAGATGCTGAGGATATTGACTATGACCTTTTAAACCTTTTAGAGAGTTTTGAGCCTTTTGGAGAAGCAAACAATCGTCCAAGTTTTTTACTAAAAGATGCGGAGGTTGTAGATATAAAACTTATGGGAAGTGATAACTCTCACTCTAGAATCACTCTTAGACAATATCCTCATCAGACAAAAACCATTCAAATCATAGCTTTTAGAACTATCTTAGAGATGCCACAAAACAGAAAACTCACATGCAGTTATAGAGTTAGTAAAAATGAATACAACAACAGAGTCTCTACTCAACTTCTCTTAAATAAATTATATTCCTAACCCAAAGTTATTCATACCAAATTTAGAAGTGCTATATGATACAATATACCAATCCTTAAATCATTTTTAATAGGTGTTTTATGCAAGATTTATCCTTTGAGACTTTTCTTTTTGCTTTTATGCTCACTTTTTTAGCAGGACTCTCTACTTCGATTGGTGCCATTTTGGCATTCTTTTCAAAAAAAAATAACTATACAATACTCTCTATCGGCATGGGGTTTTCTGCAGGTGTGATGATTTATGTGTCGTTTATGGAGATTTTAGTTAAATCAAAAGAGTCCTTTTCACAAATTTACTCAAGTTCTACTATAGGAGAGTCTTTAACTATTTTATGTTTTTTTGCCGGAATTGCACTAACTGCTTTTATCGACAAGATGATTCCCGAGGATGTAAATCCGCATGAGACCAAAAGCAACAGTGAGCTCTCAGAGTTAAAACCAGATACCAAAGCTTCTCTTATAAAAGATTCTGCACTTAAGAGAACCGGTATCTTTACCGCTCTTGCTATTGCAATACACAACTTTCCTGAGGGTTTTGCAACTTTTGTCTCCGCCTTAGAGAACCCAAATGTAGGTATAACGATAGCTTTTGCAATAGCAATTCATAACATTCCAGAAGGTATGGCGGTATCTCTACCTATCTATCACGCTACTGGAGATAAAAAAAGTGCATTTTGGTATGCAACCCTCTCAGGACTCGCAGAACCTGTAGGTGCCCTTGTGGGATTTTTCCTTATCTTGCCCTTTATGGGAGATGCAACACTTGGTGTCACTTTTGGGATTGTTGCTGGGATTATGGTATATATCTCATTCGATGAACTTCTCCCAGCTGCAAGAGTTTACGGCAACGCACACACAACAATAGTCGGTATTACTCTTGGTATGTTTGTTATGGCACTGAGTCTTATCGCATTTAAGTTAGTATAAAAAGGTTTGAAGAAACAAACTCCAAGATTGTAGTGTATACTGACTGTCAAAATATTATCAACCTAAACAAGAAAGAAGCAAGAAGACTACTATAAAGCAATTAAATTATAAGTAAAAATAATACTTTGTTATCCAGATAATAACTTCTGGTTAACTCTTACTACATAAGAATAGTTAATATCACACAAATATCACACAATAAGTTACAAATTTGTAACTTTTTACATATTTCTCCCCATTTCCTAGTTATTTTCAAACCAAATCTGATAGAATTTAGAGAATTTAAACACAAGGGGATTTTTATGAAAAAAATCATTGCGCTTTCAACGGTTGCTTTTTTAAGTACAGCTCTTTATGCAGATGCAGCGATGCAACAGCAGATAGATGAACTAAAACAAAAGCTCGAAAAGATGGAAAAAACACAGGATAGAAACATAAAGAAAATTGGTAGTGTTAACGCACTAGCGGCTAAAGACAATATCAAGTTCGATGTCGATTTTAGAACTTCATACGATAACTTACAGTATGAAACTGCAAGCGGTAAAAAGTATGAAAATGATGGCTTATACTCAAACCGCTTATGGTTAGGTATGGGTTACGCTCCTACAGATACTATGGTTTTTAAAGGTCAACTAGCTTATCATAAAGCTTTTGGTGCATCTGCGAACAATACGGTTACTGGTTATCCTCAAAGAGGTAGTGGTTTTGACACTTTTGATTGGGTTTCAAATGAAACACTAAATGATGATAAGCTAAGAGTAAGAGAGGTTTACTGGTTGTGGATGCCTACAGTTGGTGACTTTCCTATGACTGTAAGTGTTGGTCGTCGTCCATCTACTAATGGTTATCTTGTAAATCTAAGAGAGGATGATACTTCAAAATCTCCTATGGGTCATGTTATAAACATGGAGTTTGATGGTGCAAGTGCTGGAATTTCACTTAGTAAGTATGTAACTGGTATGAACTTTAAACTTTGTCTTGGTCGTGGTTTAACAAATGCTAAATCTTGGGCAAATTCTGCTGATTATGCTACTCAGGTTAATATGAATTCACCTACATCGCCAAACTATATTGAAGAAGATGGTGCTCTTGACACTATTGATATGGCAGGATTTATTTTTGTTCCTTATGATGATGGTCAATATGCAGTATCTACAACTTGGTATAGAGGATTTAATGTTCCTGGTCTAACTTACGGTGGACAAAACGCTAACCTTAGTCATATTATGGCATTAAAAACTGTTGGCGATATGGATGGTATGGCTATTTCTGCTAAAGTTGAGGGTGTTGGTAATGAGATTAATGACTTTTTAGATGAAACAATACTTTTTGCATCTTTTGCAGCGTCTATATCTCGCCCAGATAATATAACTAATCATATGACAAGCACAGGTGTTGTTTCAGCTGCTAGTATGCTTGGTAGTACTGATGATGAAACTGGTACTTCTATTTGGGTTGGAGCACAGATGCCAAACCTTACTGGTGGTAAATTTGGTCTAGAGTACAACCATGGTTCTAAACATTGGAGACCATTTACTTATGGTGAGGACACTTTGATTGGCTCTAAACTAGCTACTCGTGGTGATGCTTATGAAGCTTACTGGACTCAACCACTTATAGATGATGTGTTTTCTATGCAAGTTAGATATACATATATAAAGTATGAGTATACTGGTTCAAACGCTTTCTTTGGAGATGGCGGAGCACCTATGACTATGGCAGAAGCTCAAGCTGCAGGAATGGATCCAGTTGAAAAAGCACAAGATCTTCGTGTTTATTTCAGATATAGATATTAAAAAATGTTAAGAAGCTAGCTCTCTAGCTTCTTAATTGTCATCGCATTTACTTTACGAAATCTTATAATAATTATAATTTTAGCCCTCAAAAAGCCCTGTTTCACATGATTTACTTACTTTTTTATAAAATATTTTTTCTATCTCTTACACTACAATAATACGCGAAAAGTAAACATCATATCACACAAATGTGATATGTCACACTAAAGTTACAAACTTAAAGCATATTTAAAAAAAAATTAAGCCTCAAACTTGTACAATCTTCATATTATCAAAACATAGGGGAAGTAGTATGAAAAAAAACGAAATCTTAGAAGAGATTCTAAATGAAGTAGAAAAGCATCCAGAGATAATGTCTCGTCGTGAAGCTTTAAAATATTTAAGCGTGTCTCCAATGGCTGCATCTATCTTAGCAGGTGCTACAATTGGTGCCTCGTCGGCAAGTGCATCGAGTGCAAAAGGTAAAATTGTTATTGTTGGTGGAGGTCTTGCTGGTATGAGTACAGCTGCAAGACTTAACAACTCTTTATCAAATGCTGATATAACTGTAATAGAGCCAGATCCAACTTCTGTATCTTACCAACCAGGTCAAACATTAGTAGGTGCGGGTATATGGGATGCAAGTGATATTACGTACAAAAGAGATGAATTTGTACCAAGTGGAGTTAAGCTAATAAAAGGAAGTGTAACAGCTTTTGATCCACAAAACAACACTGTAACAGTGGATGGTTCTCAAGTAGTATCTTATGATCAAATGGTTATTGCTACTGGTCTTAAGCTTAACTATGGGGCTATAAAAGGTCTTGATGGTGTTATTACTTCATCGGGTACTGATAATTCAGCTGTTAAAAATAGTGGTATAAGTAAGAATGGCCTTCACTCTATCTACTTTAGAGATGGAGCAACTGCAACATGGAAAGGCATACAAGAGTTAATTGCTAAAGCTAAAGCTCATAAAGGTCCCCAAAAGCTACAAGCGGTATTTACACATCCAAACACTCCTATCAAGTGTGGTGGTGCTCCTAAAAAAATCATGTATCTTGTAAACTCACGCCTAGAGGAAGCTGGTGTTAGAGATAAAGTTGAGTTGACTTTTTATCCAAATGGTGGAGGAATGTTTGGTATCAAAGATTATCATACTGCAATAGTTCAACAGTTCAAAGATAGAGGCTTCAAGTGGCACTATAATCATAACCTTATAGAGGTAGACACTGCAAACAAAGTTGCTACTTTTGACCATCACTGGAAAGAAAAAGGTGAATTTGATGAAGACTTAGAAGAGTACACAATGGTAACTAAACACGAGAGAGTTGAAGTTCCATATGACTTTTTACATGTAACTCCGCCTATGAAAGCTCCTGATGAAGTTGGTAACTCAGAAGTCGGTTCAGACAAAGGTTGGGTTCCAGTAAACAAAGAGACTCTAAAGCATGTTAAATTTAACAATGTCTGGTGTTTAGGCGATGTTGCGGCAGTTCCAATGGGTAAAACTGGTGGTTCTGCTCGTAAACAATATGCTGTTCTAGTTGACAACATAGTAGCATCTATGGAGGGTAAATCACTTCCTAGCAAATACGATGGTTACACTGTATGTCCACTAATTACTAGCATCGGAACTGTTATGCTAGCTGAATTTAACTGGGCTTCTAAGCCTGCTGGAAGTGGTGTAAATGCAGCATCATTCCCACTTGATCCAACTAAAGAGAGATGGATTTGGTGGTTATTAAAAGTTTATGCGCTTAAACCAATGACCATCTATGGCATGCTCTCAGGTAGAGCATAGTCTATTTTAAAGCGAGATTTAGCTCTCGCTTTAAAACCACAACAACAAATCAAATCTATATTACTTAATGTTACACTATCTTTAAAAAGTATAGATTAGTTTTATAATATATATTGGATTTATATTATCTTGGTTAGAATGTACGAATCAAACTAAGGAGTAACAATGAATAAAATCGTAAAAGTTGCACTAGCTGCAATGATAATGCTAGGAATGAGCTCTGTAACACTAAGCGCAGATGTTTCAAAAGGTCAAAAACTATATCTTAAAAAGCTTAAAAAAGCTTGTGGTATGAATGGTGCTAAAATGGCAGCTAAGCACTCTCAATATGAGTGGGAAACTCTCAAAAATGAGGGTAAACTAGTAGATGAAATAAAAAAAGTATGTCCTAAAGCTTCTGATAGTGCTTTAAAAGAAAAATATCTAGAACACTATTACGATTTCTTTCACGAATATGCTAACGATAGTGGTAATGTACCATCTTGTTAACTAACTCTTGAGTCACTCTTGGTGACTCAAACTCCTCTACAATTAAACTTCAAAAACTTTTAAATCAATCAGGACAACATAAGTGAGATAAGTTCATCTTTTGCTTCTTCGTAACTGGTTTGCACGGTAGCTAGCTGAGACATAAACTTCTCCATGCCCTCTTTTTTACCCATAGCTTCATCAAGCTCTTTATCTGTACCTTTTACATACGCACCGATGCGTATAATCATTTCATTTTCTTTTAAAAGTGTATACAGCCTTCTAAATTTCATAACTGCTTGTAGATGCTCCTCTGATATGATATCACTCATAACCCTAGAGGCAGAGTTTAAGATGTGTATAGGTGGATATATGCCAAAGTCAGTAAGTTCACGAGAGAGCACTATGTGACCATCTAAAATGGAACGGGATTGATCAGCTATTGGGTCACTCATATCATCTCCCTCTATCAAAACGGTAAAAAAGGCTGTAATGGAACCTTTACCATCTTCTTTCCCAGCTCTCTCCATAAGTTGAGGAAGAAGGGTAAGGGATGATGGAGGATATCCTTTTGAAGTCGGAGGCTCTCCAAGTGCCAGCCCAATTTCTCTTTGAGCCATAGCAAACCTTGTAACAGAGTCCATGATAAAAAGCACATCTAAACCCTTATCTTTAAAAAACTCAGCAACACTCATAGCAGCAAAAGCACCATATTTTCTCATAAGCGGCGAATCATCTGAAGTTGCTACTATGATGACAGTATTTTCTAAATCTCCACCTAAGTTTTTCTCTATAAACTCTGGAACTTCTCTACCACGCTCCCCGATAAGCGCAACTACTTTTATAGGTGCTCTAGAGCCTTTTACAATCATACCCATAAGAGTTGACTTTCCAACCCCACTCCCAGCAAAGATGCCAAGCTTTTGACCTTTGCCGCAAGTTAAGAGTCCATCTATACTTTTAACACCAACGCTAAAGATTTCATCTATCATACCTCTCTTCATTGCAGCAATTGGGGCTTTTATAATAGGCGACGTTTTTTTTGAGTGTATATTTCCCTTACCATCTATTGGCTGCATAAAAGGGTTGACCACTCTGCCAAGTAGTGACTCATCTACTGGAATATTCATACCAGATTGGTCTAAAAAGACTCTATCACCTGAGCAGAAACCTTCTACAAAGCTAAAGGGAGTTATATAAAATATTTTGTCATTAATCTCTGTAACCATTCCAACACTCTCTTGTGTGGTAGCGTTTGAGATTATCTTTACCATATCACCAATACTCACACTTAAGCCTTTTGCTGTGATAAGAGTTGCATTGATTTTAATAACCTCTCCAAAGGCTACTGAATAGTTCTTTGTTGAAATTTTGTCTTTGAGAGATTTAAATGGCATGTTATGCTCTTTTTAGTATCTAGTACCTGTAGGTGAGTTTATCAAAGAGAAAAACTCACTTCTTGTTTTTTCATCTTTTTTAAAAAGACCTCGCAGGGCTGAAGATGTTGTAGTAGAGTTGATCTTCTCAACTCCTCTCATCTCCATACACATATGACGAGCAGCAATTACAACTGCTACACCTTTTGGTGCTATAGCATCCATAATGGCATCTGCTATCTGTTCTGTTAATTGCTCTTGTATCTGCATACGGCGAGCAAAAACGTTTACTACTCGTGGTATTTTAGAAAGTCCTACAACTTTACCATCTGGAATATAAGCTACATGAACACGACCTATAATAGGAAGTAGATGATGCTCACAAGTTGAGTAAAATTCTATATCTTTTAAAAGCACCATTTCATCGTTTGAGCTTGTAAAAAGAGCTTTTTCAAGTATGGCTTTTGGATCTTCTTTGTACCCACCATATATAAACTCATATGCTTTTCTAACTCTTGAGGGAGTTGCTTTTAAGCCCTCTCTCTCTGGGTCTTCATCCACATAAAGCATCATAATTTTTACAGCATTTTCAAACTCTATGTTTTTTTTGTTGTCCATAGTTTTGCCTTTTATATCCTTATGAAACTAGCACATGAGGGACTATAAGTGGATATTTTTTCATCTTTCTAAAGATATGTTTTCTTATAATCTGACGCAAATCATTCTCTAGGGCCCTAGGATTCTCTATTTGTCCATCTTTTATATGAAGCAAAAAGTTTTCTAAGATATCTTCCATCTCTTTTGCAAAAGCCTTATCTTGTCTGTCTGCAACTATACCAAATGTAGTAACCTTTGGTTTTGCAAGCATTTTAGTATGTTTACCATCAACTTGAGCTACAAGCATAACTATACCATCAGATGCTAATTTTTGACGGTCTAAGACTATATCATCTTCTATTTGATGATTGTTTTGGTTATCTATATAAGTTTTACCAGTTTTTACTGTTTTTACCTTACGCATATACTTAGGAGCAACTTCTATCTGATCTCCATCTGTCATAAGCATAATATTTCTCTCAGGAACTCCACACATAATCCCCGTCTCTTTATGCTTCATAACATGGTTATATTCACCGTGAACTGGCAAGAAAAACTTAGGATTTACAAGACGAAGCATAAGTTTTTGCTCCTCCATAGAAGCGTGTCCTGAAACATGAATATCCCTCTCAGATGCAACTTTAGCACCAGCTCTTTGGAGATGGTTTAGCATTCCAGATATTGAACCTTCATTTCCAGGAATTGCACGAGAAGAGAGAACTATAAGGTCTGTTGGTTTTATCTTTATGTGTCTATGTTCGCCTATTGACATTCTAAAAAGAGCAGAACTAGGCTCTCCTTGAGAACCTGTTGTGATTATAAGAATGTCTTTATCATTCATATGTGCAACTTGGTCAGGTTCAACAAAAATATTTTTGTTAAGTCTTACATAGTCATACTGCATAGCTGTCTCGATATTTCTCTCCATCGAGCGACCGATAACACAGATTTTACGGTTATATTTAAGTCCATATTGTATAGCTTGATATACACGATGGATATTTGAGCTAAATGTTGAGAGAATTACTCTACCCTCAGCTTTTGCAAAAACACGGTCTAGTGCAGGAGCTACGCTTAGTTCTGATCCAGTTGGTATAGTGTTATAAGAGTTAGTTGAATCACTAAGTAGACATAAAACACCTTTTTCACCATAGTGAGCAAGTCTATGTAGGTCTGCTGTATAACCATCTACTGGAGTATAGTCTATTTTAAAGTCCCCCGTATGGATAATTGTTCCAGCTTCTGTTGTGATGGCAAGTGAAGATGAGTCTAAGATGGAGTGTGTCATATGCATCCACTCTACTTTAAAATCATTACCAATCTCATAAACTTCTCTTTTTACTATTGGTTTGAAGTACTTTCTACAATCTTTAAGATGGTGCTCATCAAACTTGTTTCCAATCATAGCTAGCGGAAGTGGAGTGGCATATATAGGAAACTGCATCTCTTTGTAAAGATATGGCATAGCACCTATATGATCTTCGTGAGCATGAGTTATAATAACTGCTTTTATTTTATCTTTGATTTGACGAAGGTAAGAAAAATCAGGGATTAGAATATCTACGCCATGCATGTCTTCATCTGGAAAACTCATACCAATATCAACTAGAATAGCTTCTTTTTCAGTTTCAAAAACTGTTATATTTCCGCCAATCTCACCAAGTCCTCCTAGCGGAGTGATGCGAACTTTAGCCTTAGAGTTTAAGTCTAGTTTATAGTGTGGATTTAGTCTCTGCTTATGAGCCTCTTGATTTTTTGCAACAAAAGATTTTAAGTTTTCATCAACTGGTGTTGATTGTCTACGACGACCGCGACTTTTATTTTTGTTTTGAGGGTTTGCTTTAGTACCATTTGCTGATCTTTGTTTTGAAGTATTTGGTCTTGTGCTGTTACTCGGTCTTGGTTTGTTAACTGGTTTACTGTTTGGTTGTGGGGCACTCTCTGTGCTCCCTTGAATTTCTTCTGACATCCAAACTCCTTTTATATTAATTTTTTATAGAGTTGGTGATAGTAGTCTGTAGATACTTGATGAGGACGAACTGTTTGTGAGAGCGATAGCTCTAAAAATGCTTCTAAAAGGGCGTCTTTCTTATAAGTCTGGGAGAGATTTTTCATAAGGGTTTTTCTGGGTTGCTTAAATGCAACTCTAAGCAAGCCCTCAAAATCCTCATCATCTCTATCTCTATTTTTTTTTATAAGAAAAACGGCAGAGTCTATCTTTGGCGGAGGTTCAAAAGCAGTTGGTGGAACTTGCACAACTATGCGTGCATCTCCCACACTTTGAGTTATAACACTCAAAGATCCAAACGCCTTCTCTCCTTCATTTGCACAAAATTTCTCTGCTACTTCGAGCTGTACCATTACAAGTATGTTTTTACACATTGGATCTGCGAGTGCTTTTAAAATGATGTTTGTTGCTATGTAGTATGGCAAATTTGCCACTAAATCATACGGCTTATCAATAAGTTCACTCTTCCAAGCTTTAAGTACATCTCCACAATTTATATGGAGTCGCTTGGTAACAATCTCTTCTTTAAATTTACTTTGTAACAGTTTACACAAATCGGTATCAACCTCAAAAGCTTCCACACTTTTGACATCTACTAAATATTTAGTTAAATCACCTAAGCCAGGTCCAATTTCTACGATTTTGTGATCGTTTTTGGGCATCGCTTCGACAATCTTTCTAAGGACACTTTGATCTTTTAAGAAGTTTTGTCCATACCTCTTCTTAGCTACTATCGCTTTTGTATTCATAAGCAGGAGTTTATAGTAATTATACTTAGGATAAGTTAACAATCTAGTTAGATTTTAATATTTACTTAAATCCTATCTACATCAATTTTTTAATTTTCTCCTCCGAAACCGCCATCAACCTTCGCTCTAGCCTATTTAACTCTTCTATAAGCTCATTAGATATACTTTCTAAATTGATATAATATTCTTTTGCTTTGTCAATTTCATCATCTTTTATATGAGTTTTTTGTCCAAAAATTCTTGAGAAAAATCCACCTTTTGGTTTATTAAAATATATATTAAATATGTTCATGTATACATCATGTAGATTAAAATGTAGTTTTTCTATCTTAATCATACACTCTATAGGATTATTAGAAAGTGCGTTCAGAACTTGTCCCTCAGCATAAAACCATTGACCAAACTTGCACTCTGTAGAATCTACAGGGATTGCATCTTCTTTTACGTCCATGCCATTTATAAGAAACTTTGCTTTTTGTACCCATTTTATATGGGCAGATTTAGCAGCTCTTAGATGTTCAAGAATATGCTCTTTATTCATAAATATTTCCTGTATTTTTTTATCTCCATATTGTAACAATTTTTAATAAAATTAACATTAAAAATCATATTTCTTAGATGTCAATTACAAAAATGTTTCATGTGAAACCTTAGATATTAGTTATAAAAGATATATCTTACTTGTTAATCATATCTAAATATAAGCACTAAAGTGTATAATTGCGAAATATTATAAGGGGCTTTATTCTATGAACTACTTTGCTAAGAGAATCATTCCTTGTCTTGATGTTAAAGATGGACGAGTTGTAAAGGGCGTTAACTTTGTCGGCTTAAGAGATGCAGGTGATCCTATAGAAGTTGCAAAACGTTACAACGAAGAGGGTGCTGATGAGATTACATTTTTGGACATTACCGCATCAAGCGACAACAGAGATACTATAGTTGATATAGTTGCTGGTGTAGCTAAAGAGGTTTTTATACCTCTAACTGTTGGTGGTGGTATCAGAAAGTTAGATGATATCTACAAACTTTTAAATGTGGGTTGTGACAAGGTGAGCGTTAACTCAGCTGCTTTGCATAGACCAGAACTTATAGATGAGAGTGCAAAACGCTTTGGTTCTCAGTGCATCGTAACTGCTATAGATGTTAAAAAAAGTGGCGATAGATATACGGTCTATCTAAATGGTGGAAGAGTAGATACTGGCATAGATGCAGTTGAATGGGCAAAAGAAGCGGTAAACCGTGGAAGCGGAGAGATACTTCTAACATCTATGGATGCTGATGGAACTAAGGCTGGATTTGAGTTAAACATAACAAAAATAATCTCTGAGGCAGTTCATGTTCCTGTTATTGCAAGTGGTGGAGCTGGCACAATGCAACATATAAAGGATGCTTTTGAAGCAGGTGCTGATGCTGCACTTGCTGCTAGCATCTTTCACTACAAAGAGATAGATATAATGGACTTAAAGCGTTACCTCGCCCAAAACAATATCCCTGTGAGACTATAACCTCATGATAATCTGTGCAGGAAACAATGAAACCTTTGACTTTGCATTGCCTATGGGAGTGGGGCTTATTGAGACTGCTATGAATTTAACTAGGCTTTGTCTTTTTGATAAACCAGAGTTTTTGCTCTTTGTTGGAAGTGCTGGGAGTTATGGAGACAAGAAAATATTTGATATAGTTGAGTCTAAAAGTGCAGCTAACATCGAGTTAGCGTTTTTAAACTCTGATGCTTATACTCCGCTTGATAATGTTGTATCTACTAACACTGAAACAAATATAAAAGATATTATAGTCAACTCTTCTAACTATGTCTCAACTAACGAGGAACTAACGAAGAAATTTTTGAACTTTGGAGTTGGTATAGAAAATATGGAATTTTTTAGTGTTTTAAGGGTTGCCCAGGAGTTTGATATCCCAGCTGGTGGCGTCTTTTGTATAACTAACTACACTAACAAAAATGCTCACGAAGACTTCTTGAAAAATCATGCAAGGGCCAAAGGGCTTTTAAATGAGCATGTAAAAAAAAGAATTAAGGAACTAACAAAAAAATGAGTAAACCATCACTTCTTGACTTTACAAAAAAAGAGTTACTAACACTTATCAAACCCAGTTTTAGAGTAAATCAAATCTTTGGTTGGCTCTATCATCAATACGCCGAGAGTTATGATGATATGAAAAACATCCCAAAAGCTCTAAGAGAAGAGTTAGCTGAGAAATATATAGTAAACCCCCTAAAGATTATAAACAAAGAAGTTTCAACTGATGGAACTATAAAGTATCTCTTAGAACTCCAAGATGGAAAAACTATGGAAGCTGTCTGGTTAAAGATGAAAGATGCCATCTACACTGAAGATGGTGACCTCGCTCAAGAGGCAAGATACACTATCTGTGTCTCAACACAAGTTGGGTGTAAAGTAGGCTGTTCTTTTTGTCTAACTGCTAAGGGTGGCTTTACTAGAGATTTAACTACAGGCGAAATAGTAGCTCAAGTAGTAGCATTAAAGCGAGATAATGAACATAAACATAACAGAATGATAAACATAGTCTATATGGGAATGGGCGAACCTCTTGATAATCTTGACAATCTTGCAAAAGCTATAGAGATATTTAAAGAAGAAGATGGACTCTGTATATCTGGAAAAAGACAGACAGTATCAACAAGTGGGCTTAGCAACAAGATAGACAAGCTAGGAGAAATGGACTTAGGCGTTCATATCGCTATATCTCTTCATGCTGTTGATGATGAGCTTAGAACTGAGCTTATTCCTATGAACAAAGCTCACAACATAGCATCTATCATAGAGGCAGTAAAAAGATTTCCTATCGATACAAGAAAAAGAGTTATGTTTGAGTATCTTGTTATCAAAGATAAGAATGATGACTTAACATCTGCAAAAAAACTTGTAAAGCTTCTAAGTGGTATCAAAGCCAAAGTAAACCTAATCTACTTCAATCCATATCCCGGTACACCTTATGAGAGACCTTCTAAAGAGAGCATGGTTGACTTTGCCGACTATCTCATCAAACATGGACTTCTTTGCACCATCAGAGACTCTAAAGGTATTGATATTAGCGCAGCTTGTGGGCAACTAAAAGAGAAGAATAAACTTTAAACTGCACAAAAGCGAAGGAGGGTAAAGTGAGTTATATAGAGATATTTCAAATAATTTTTTTAGTAGTAGTTTTTGCTGTTGGTGTTATAGGCTTCTTAAGAGCTGCAACAAGCAGTGATGATAAAGAGTAATCTTTTTGTAATATAGCTTATGATAAAATGGTAAGGTGCTCTGAACAATTATCATATTGGATTTGGATCAAAATAAGAAAATCGTTTTTTGCTATGCAAAAGTATCTCTTTAGAGTTCAGAATGGCATTTGTTTTGTCATCCCGTTCTTAACACGGAATCTAGTATATAAATTAATCAGAGAGTTCAATACTCTAAACAAAATAAAGGAGATTTTTATGAGTGAAAGAAAGAAAACAAATACAGATCGAATAAAAAGAATATATGATTTATGTAAAGTACATTTTGGTGATATACGTTTTGTTGGTATTAAATACCATAAAAAAATAGGTTGGATAGCAAAAGCTCAGTTTGATGGTGATTTTGAAAATTTAACTGCTGATGGTGCAACAAGTGTTGAAGCACTTCGCAACCTAAAAAATCGTGTGAAAAAAATCATAAAAAGATACAACGCAGTATAATAGTACAAATCTCTTTGACAAGCAAATCTACTGCCATCCTAAAGTTGCTGTCATCCTAAAGTTGCTGTCATCCTAAACTTGCTGTCATCCTGAACTTGCTGTCATCCTGAACTTGATTCAGGATCTCCTTAGACTTTAAAACAACTCAGATGCTAACAAATTCTAAGTTTCTAAGACCTTATGAGATTGCGAGTCAAGCCCACAATGACGGAATGGATCAATCCCACAATAAAAATTATTGTCATACTAAGCTCTAAAGAGATACTTTTGCATAGTAAAAAGCGGTTCTCTTACTTTGATCTGGGATAGACTATAAAATATAATGATTGTTTAGTTAATAACTAGAAGATCGTTATCCTAAAACGACCAACACACCAGGGAGGTCGTTTATGAATATAATAATACCCTACTTTTCTTATAAGAATATAATCTTATATGTCTACAATAAAAAGTAAAATCTAATCCACTTTAAACTAAATAGTGAAAGCAAACTTCACAAATCGCCTAAATAGCGGAGTATTCACACTGTGTTGTAAGCTGTGAATATCTTTTGCTTTCTCTCATACAAATTTGAAAATTTAGCCTTTTTTTAAGAAATATTTTATATAAAATTATGCTGAGAAAACAATGCTTTTGTTTAGCTTAAAATCCCTAAATATAGGGCTTTTAAGCCCATTAAAGAAAAAAAACATTTTATAGAATAAATGTCTTTTAAATATCTTGTTATTTCTATTCACATTACGATTGGCTATTCACATATAAAAGACACTCTTTAGCAAAATCAACTCTACTTTCAATCTTATAAGTATTTCCATATAGATCAAACTCCAACTCATTTGCATGAAGTAAAAGTCTTGTAGCTCCGCTTAGTTTTACTCTCTCTTTATCACTTAACTCTTTATCCAAAAATCTAACTATATCTTTTTGGCTCTGTCCATAAATAGGATCTCCAACTATGGAATGTTTCACATGAAACAAATGCACTCTTATCTGGTGCTGTCTTCCAGTATGAGGAGAACACTCAACAAGAGTCATATCTTTATCTTTAAAATACTTTAGAGGTTTTATCTCTGTCTTAGATGGCTTTCCATCTTGATGAACTTTTACAACCATTCTAACAATAGCACTCTCATCTTCACGTCTCAAAAGTGGAGCTTCGATACACATCTCATCTTTTAGCTCGCCATGAACAAGTGCGAGATACTTCTTTTTCATATCTCTTTGTTCAAACATCATTTTAATATCTCTCTCACTCTCTTTGTTTCTAGCACACAAAACAAGTCCACTTGTCTCTTGGTCTATTCTATGAGCGATGTTTGCATCTCTGCCAAACTGATACTTTAGTTCATCTATAAGAGAATAGGGAGTTTTTCTATTTTGCGGATGAATAAGCACACCGCTTGGCTTATCAAAGAGAACAAACTCATCATAAACTGCTGTTGGTTCTAACCCTCTTGTGATGGGTTCAAAGTATATAAACTCAAACTCTCCCTCAACTTCTCCAGCCGTTCTTGTCATTGGCTTACCATCTACAAATAGCCTTCCTTTTGCAATGAGTCTTTGTGCTTCTTTTTGTGTATATTCTAACTCTTTTATAAGAAATAAAAATGCTTTTTGCCTCTGTGGTGCAAACATTTTTTTTATAATAAATGGCAAAATTATCTTCCTTTTTTAATCAAGGCTTTACAATTATTTATGTAGAATCAATGACTTAATTTATGTGCAAATCTTAACATAAAAATCACAAGGGATTTATATAATGATAGATAGATACTCACGAGAAGAGATGAGTTCAAAGTGGACTTATCAAGCAAAATATCAAGCATGGCTAGATGTAGAAAAAGCCGTTGTAAAAGCATGGGCTAGGCTTGGAAAGATTCCACAAGATGATGCTGACAAGATTGTAAAAAATGCCAGCTTTGATATTAAGCGCATAGATGAGATAGAAGCTGTAACTCGTCACGACCTTATAGCTTTTACAACAAGTGTATCTGAAACACTTGGGGATGAGTCAAGATGGTTTCACTATGGTATGACATCATCTGATACAATAGATACCGCTGTAGCACTTCAAATGAAAGACTCACTAGAGTTGATCATTAAAGATGTAAAGATGCTTATGGAGTCTATAAAGAAGCGCGCACAAGAGCATAAGATGACTCTTATGGTTGGACGAAGTCATGGGATACATGGCGAGCCTATAACTTTTGGCCTTGTTTTAGCTGTTTGGTATGATGAGATGGCTAGACATCTAGAGAATTTAGAGCAGACTATGGTAGTTATCTCTGTAGGCCAAGTTAGTGGAGCTATGGGTAACTTTGCTCACGCACCTCTAGAGCTTGAAGAGTACACATGCCAAGAGCTAGGACTAAAACCAGCACCAGCATCCAACCAAGTTATTCAAAGAGATAGATACGCAAGACTAGCAACAACTTTAGCCTTAATGGCATCTACGATAGAGAAGTTTGCTGTTCAAGTTCGTCACTGGCAAAGAACAGAAGTTTATGAGTGTGAAGAGTATTTTGCAAAGGGTCAAAAAGGCTCATCTGCTATGCCACATAAGCGTAACCCTATTCTTACAGAAAACATCACAGGACTAGCGAGAATGATACGAGCTTATGCGATGCCTGCGATGGAAAATGTTGCTCTTTGGCATGAGCGTGATATCTCTCACTCTTCAACTGAGAGATTTTGGCTACCAGATGCATTTATCACTTCTGACTTTATGTTACACCGTATGAATAACGTTATAGCAAACCTAACAGTTTACCCTG
The DNA here is from genome assembly GCF_000445475.1 of Sulfurimonas hongkongensis. NCBI lineage: Bacteria > Pseudomonadati > Campylobacterota > Epsilonproteobacteria > Campylobacterales > Sulfurimonadaceae > Sulfurimonas > Sulfurimonas hongkongensis. Next base: position 59,395 of record NZ_AUPZ01000003.1, on the reverse strand, counting down.
AAAATATGATGAGAAATCTAAACCTAACTGGTGGACTTGTTTTTTCTCAAAGAGTTCTTTTAGAATTGCCGCTTCAAGGTGTATCTCGTGAAGATGCTTATCGTATTGTTCAAAGAAATGCTATGAAGGTTTGGGAAGAGATACAACAAGGCAAAGCTACTACAAATGAAAAAGGTGAGAGCTTATATCTTAACCACTTACTAGCAGATGAGGAGCTAAGGAGTTCACTTAACGAAGAACAAATCCGTGAATGTTTTAATTATGACTACTACACTAAAAATGTAGATGCGATTTTTAATAGGGTGTTTAATTGAACCCTCTGATTAATCTATAAACTAGATTCCGCCTCAAGCACGTAATGACGAAACACGCGTTATTTAGAATAGACAAACTGTTATTTAGAATAGACAAACCGTCATTCTGAACAAACAAACTGTCATCCTGAACTTGATTCAGGATGCAACTTAATAATTGTTCAGAGCATTCGATAAAATAAAATGTTTTATATGTATACTTACAACACTCAAATAGAAGGATTAAAATGAAATTTAATTTCTCATTAAAAATTGATAAAGAAGTTATGAAAGCAATATTGTCAGTAATAACACTATTGGGATGGAGCCTATCAAAATGATTACAGTTATAAAAAGAAATGGCAGAACAGAGCCTCTTGACATTACAAAGATACAAAAATATACTTCAGCAGCTATTGAAGGACTTGAAAATGTATCTCAGAGTGAACTAGAAGTTGATGCTCAAATACAGTTTCGTGATGGTATTACTTCTAAAGAGATTCAACAAACTCTTATAAAAACCGCAGTTGATAAGATAGATATAGATGCACCAAACTGGACCTTTGTTGCATCTAGACTCTTTATGTTTAACCTCTACCATCAAGTAAATGGTTTTACAGGCTATGATACGCTTGAGAAGTACTTCAAAAGAGGCGAAAAAGAGGGCAGACTTCTTCAAGGTTTAGCCCAGATGTATGACCTTGAAAAATTAAATAAACACATAAAACCAGAGAGAGACATGCTCTTTAACTATCTTGGTGTAAAGACCCTTTATGATAGATATCTTATAAAAGATAGAAATTCAAATCCCATAGAACTTCCTCAGCATATGTTTATGGCTATAGCAATGTTTCTAGCTCAAAGAGAAGAGGATAAGCATGAGTGGGCTATTAAGTTCTACGATATGGTATCTCAGTTTCAAGTTATGCTTGCAACTCCAACTCTCTCAAATGCAAGAACAACTAGGCATCAACTCTCATCTTGCTATATTGGTTCTACTCCTGATAATATTGAGGGAATCTTTGACTCTTATGCTGAGATGGCAATGCTCTCTAAGTTTGGTGGAGGCATCGGTTGGGATTGGACTGGTATTCGTTCTATGGGTTCATACATAGATGGACATAAAAATGCAGCTGGTGGAACTGTTCCGTTTTTAAAGATAACAAACGATATCGCTATTGCGGTAGATCAGTTAGGAACTAGAAAGGGTGCTATTGCAGTTTATATGGAACCTTGGCATATAGATATAAATGACTTTTTAGATTTAAAGAAAAACTCTGGAGAAGAGCGTCGCCGCGCACATGACCTTTTTCCATCTATGTGGTTAAATGATCTCTTTTTAAGAAGGGTTCAAGAAGATGGCATCTGGACACTTTTTGACCCTTACGACGTGAGAGAGCTGGCAACACTTTATGGAGATGAGTTTGACAAACGTTATATGGAACTTGAAGAAGATGAGAGCATTATAAAAGAGAAGATAAAGGCTAAAAATCTTTGGAAAAAGATACTAACATCTTACTTTGAAACTGGTTCACCTTTTTTATGTTTTAAAGATAATGCAAATAGAGCTAACCCTAACAACCATGTTGGTGTTATAAGAAGTTCAAACCTTTGCACAGAGATATTTCAAAACACCAAACCAAACCACTATAAGATAAAGCTTATCTTTGAAAATGGAGACTTTGTTTCTTATGAAGAAGATGAAATAGTAACTGTTGATAGTGGCGCTCGTAAGCCTGCTAAGAAGATAACTGCACTTGATTCACTTGGCGGACTGCCAGTTTATGTAGTTGAAAAAGAGAAAATAAACGGCGATACTGCTGTTTGTAACTTAGCATCTGTTAATCTCTCTCGCGTAAACACTAAAGAGGATATAGATAGAGTTGTGCCTATTGCTATTCGTTGTTTGGATAATGTTATAGACCTTAACTTCTATCCTATAGAAAAAGTAAAACGAACTAACATGAAGAGTCGTTCTATTGGTTTAGGTGTTATGGGTGAGGCTCAAATGTTAGCTGAACAAGGTATATCATGGGGAACGCAAGAACACTTTGACAAGATAGATGAAGTTATGGAAGCTATTAGTTATAATGCTATCTCTGCATCATCTAATTTAGCTTTAGAAAAAGGAAGTTATGCTGACTTTGAGGGTTCACAATGGAGCAGGGGAATTATGCCGATGGATCATGCAAATGCAGAAGTTAGAAACCTAGTTGATCGTGGAGGCTTGTTTGCATCTACTTATGAGTGGGACGAACTAAGAGAGAGAGTTAAAAAGCAAGGTATGAGAAATGGTTATCTGATGGCAATAGCACCAACGAGTTCTATCTCCATCCTTACTGGAACCACTCAAGCCATAGAGCCTGTTTTTAAGAGAAAGTGGTTTGAAGAGAATCTTAGCGGACTTATCCCAGTAGTCGTTCCAAACCTCTCACCAGAGACTTGGGCTTACTATACACCTGCATATGATTTGAACCAAACTGCACTTATAAAAGCAGCAGCCATCAGACAAAAGTGGCTAGACCAAGGTCAGAGTCTAAATATTTTTATAACGCTTGATAAAGCGAGTGGACGATACTTAAATGAGATCTATATGTTAGCTTGGAAGCTGGGTTTAAAATCAACTTACTATCTTCGCTCACAATCTCCTGAGGTATCAAATGATGTTGAAGATAGAAGTATGGAGTGTGTAGGTTGTCAATAAGATGAAACCTCTACTTGCAAAAAATCTTGAAAATTTTTGCTCAAGATTTGATAATTTTATAGATGCAGAGTTTCGTTCTATTGAAATTCTATCAAAAAGTGTTATAAGAGTTGTTATAACTACTCAAGATAGTTCTAGGGACTTTGACTGGGTAACTATAACTTTAGAGTTTAATGATGTTAGCGATGCAGGACTTATTAAAAATGATAAACTATCTTTTGTAGACATGAGTAATGGGCTTACTCTTTTAAGCAGTGATGGCATATTTGTATTTGGTGTTGGAAATTATGATGATGAATTTGGCATAAAAAATGCTTTATGCTACATAATATCTTCTAGTATCAAGTACAAAGAGGGGCAATTTTAAGGAGAAGCTGATGCAAAAGTATAAAGTAAAGGGTAGTATATTAGGTTTTGAAGAGACAATGAATGTAGAAATAGTTCAGATTGATAACCTATTTTCAACGATAAGGGATATAGATAATAAAAATATCTCTTTTACTGTGGTAAACCCTTATGAATTAAGAGAGTACTCTTTTGATATAAAATCAGATATAAAAATTCTCTTAGATATAAAAGAGGATTCTAGTCTTAGTGCTTACAACATTGTAGTTATTCAAAAACCTCTTGAAAACTCTACTGTAAACTTTCTAGCACCTATAGTTATAAACAACGATAATATGACTATAGCCCAAGCAGTCCTTGACCCAAAAAAACATCCAGATTTTGGAATGGCTGAGAGCATAAAAACTTTTATGTAAAATAGCTTGTTAACCAATCGTTATATATTCGTTAGTACTTTGTAAACTTAATACTTATAAACTTTGTTATTTCATTATTAAGGAAAAACAGATGAAAAAGATACTTCTAATATGTTTAGTCTCTCTATCTTTACTAAATGCTAAAGATGGGGTGAACTTCAAATATGCTGATGAAAACACTCAGCGAAAAAATCCCACAAGCCAAAATTTTATCCTCTCTTATAACAATGTTTTAAAAGGTATTAGAACAAGTGTTGTAAATATATCTACTAAAAAGACTATAACTGCTCAAAGAGGATATCAAAATCCATTCTTTTTTGAACGACCAAGGATTCCACAAGGAACATCAGGAAGTGGTGTTATCATCTCAAAGGATGGTTATATTGTTACTAACAACCATGTAGTTGATGGTGCTGATGAGATAAAAGTGAGTCTAGTTGATAAGAAAAAAAGTTATAAAGCAAAACTAATTGGCAGTGATGCAAAGAGTGATATAGCCATTATAAAGATAGATGCAGATGGCTTAAATGCAGTTACTTTTTATAACTCTGATAATGTTAGGGTTGGAGATGTAGTCTTTGCTCTTGGAAATCCTTTTGGAGTTGGTGAGACTATAACGCAAGGAATAGTCTCAGCTACTGGAAGAAATGGCATCGGAATAGTTGAGTATGAAGACTTTATACAGACTGATGCCTCTATAAATCCTGGTAACTCTGGCGGTGCACTTGTAAACTCTGCTGGACATCTCATAGGCATCAACTCTGCTATCATCTCAAGAAGTGGCGGTAATGATGGCATAGGACTAGCAATACCATCAAATATGGTTACCTCAATAGCCTCACAACTCATTGACAGTGGTAAATACACACGAGCATATCTAGGTGTTGGCATTGCTGATATTAATGAAGATATGAGTAGTTTTTATGACAATGAGTATGGAGCCCTAATCATCAGCGTTGAAGAAGATTCTCCCGCACATAAGGCTGGACTAAAAAGAGGAGACCTTATCATCTCAATAGATGGTAAAAAGATACAAAATGCTAGTATGTTAAAAAATATAGTAGGTTCATATCAACCATCAAAAGTTGTAAATATGAAGTTTCTACGAGACAAAAAGATAGATATAGTAAATGTAGAGCTAGGCTCACTAAACAAAAAATTATCTAATGCAAATATAAACTATAAAGGTCTAAATGTAGTAGAACTTCCAAAAGAGGCACAAAGAGTTTTACAAAACAACACTTATATCTCAGGTGGAGTTTTAGTTGAAAGTGTAGATGCAAACAGTGAAGCTTTTAGTATTGGTATAGCAAAAGGTGATATTATAATTCAAATAGAGCAAATGGAGATAAAAGATATAGCTGACTTTAAATCTGCTACTAAAAGTCAAGAGAAGAAAAGATTTTATATCTTTAGAAGAGGAAATGTTTTTGCAACTGTTTTATAAACTCATATAAAATTTATATGATATAATAATTCGTAATTATCAATGTAAAGGCTAGACAAATGAGTAACAATACAGTAACACTGATAGACAACAGAGATGGGAAGTCATATGAGCTTCCTATCTTAGAAGCAACAGTTGGTCCTTCTGTTGTCGATATTTCAACCTTTTATAAAGAGACGGGAATGTTTACCTTTGATAGAGGTTATACATCTACTGCATCTTGTCGCTCTAAGATAACTTACATAGATGGAGATAAGGGTAAGTTGATGTATAGAGGATATGATATCTCATATCTTGCAACTAAAAAAACATTCCTTGATACTGCATATTTGCTTTTAAACAAAGAACTTCCGACTAAAGAAGAACTTGATAGTTTTAAAGAAGAGATGGCAAAACGCTCGTTTATTCATGAGGGAATGAAAAAGCTCTTTGACTCATTTGTAGATCAAGCTCATCCTATGGCCATTTTATCTGCTGGCGTCTCAGCACTCTCTACTTTTTACTTTGATCACTTAGATATAGACTCGCCAGAAGAGTATATGGAGATGGCAAACAGGATTATCGCCAAAATCCCTACTATAGCTGCTTTTTCATATAGATACTCAAATGGTCTTCCTATCATCTATCCAGATCTACAAAAAGGTTTTACAGAAAATTTTCTCTATATGATGAGAGCTTATCCTCACAAACATGTAGATCTAACTGCTATTGAGATAAAAGCACTAGATACTATCTTTACTCTTCATGCTGACCATGAGCAAAATGCGTCTACAACTGCTGTGCGTAATCTCGGCTCAACTCATGCACATCCATATGCAGCTATTAGTGCTGGCATAGGTGCTTTATGGGGTCGTGCTCATGGTGGAGCAAATGAGTCAGTTATTCGTCAGTTAGAGATGATTGGTACAGTTGATAGAGTTGATGAGTTTATAGCTCGTGCAAAAGATAAAGATGATCCTTTTAGGCTGATGGGATTTGGACATCGTGTATATAAAAACTTTGATCCTCGTGCAAAGATTCTCAAAAAAATCAGAGATGAACTTATAGAAGAGTTAGGGATAGATAGTGAACTTGTGGCTGTGGCTAACAAGATAGAAAATATCGCTTTAAATGATGAGTACTTTATTAGTAGAAATTTATATCCAAACATAGACTTCTACTCAGGTCTTATACTCCAAGCTCTAAAAATTCCAAAAGATATGTTTGCTGTTATTTTTGTAATAGGAAGAACGCCAGGTTGGATATCTCAGTGGATAGAGCTAAAAGAACAAGAGACCATAAAAATAGCCCGCCCACGCCAACTCTACTTAGGACCAGATGATAGAACTCCTATACACTAATCATCATCCTAAACTTGATTTAGATTATTATAAAAGAACTCTTTAAAAGACTAATCAATATATCTACAACAATAGTCTGTAACTGTTTTAACTCTAACATCAAAAGATGAGTTTGCTGCTACATTAAAAGATTCTGGTGTACTTAGAGTTTTCCACTCTTCATCTGGTAACTTAACTTCTAAATTACCACTTAGTATCTCCATTATTTCAGCTTTGTTTGTATTAAAAGTGTATTCACCCGGTAGCATAACGCCTAGTGATATCTGTGAGCCATCTTCTAACTCAACACTACGACTAGTTACACTTCCGTCATAATAAATATTTGCCTCTTTTGTAATTGTTGCGTTTGTAAATTTGCTCATAATTTGTTCCTTAATTTTATTTGAACTTTAATTATAGCAAGATTAGCTAAACTTTATTCCCAATCAAGTAGTCTTTGTTGACCCTCAAGCTCTCTGATGTGAGTAACATCTTGACTAACTTCTATAACACCTTTGTAGTTACCCTCATCATCACGAATAGCAAAGTAACGAATGTGTATAAACTTGCCTTTAAATGTTATCCAAAACTCAGCTTCATCTCTTCGTCCAGCTTTAAACTCTCTTAGTATCATCAAAACTTGATCAACTGACTTTGGAGGGTGACAAAACTTTACTTCACGACCAATAATTCCCGCACTTCTTGGAAAAACTCTATCTTCTCCGCGATTATAAAAAATAACAACATCATTCTCATCAACATAAGTAATATCAACAGGCATAAATTTTAAGAGCCAATTTATCTGCTCTGGTAACATATGACCCTGTTCTAAATCTATTCTACCATCAAGTGAAAAAGGGAGTTTTCTCTTTTTAGTATCTTGTGATGGATGAATATATTCATCTTTTACATGTGCTGGATATGCAGTTGGAGCTTCATCAAACATCCAACCTATCTCTTCATCTCCATCTCTCATCTCTTTCCAATCATCAACTTGTAGCATCTCTAATGCACGTGGGAGAAGTCTACCCTCTTCAACTTGCATAATATGTTCTAGATTGCGAAAAAGATTTTGTAAAACCATCATAAGTGACTCTTTTTCATCACTCTCTACGAGATTTCTAGCCTGCTTTACGATGGCTCTAATATCATCATGAAAAGCCCACATATTTTGAGATGGAGATGTCCATCCATACTGTTCTAAATACGGGAAGAGTTGATTCTCTTTTCTTGCAAAGTGTTTTTCAACTAAACAAAGTCTTTTAAACTTCTCTTTAAACTCATCTGGGTTTTTATCTATATCTATGCTATTGATACTTGCCATCAGACCACGAATGAGTTGATTTTCTTCTAAATAAACTCTAACTGGATGTCCCTCTGGGAGGTTTGTAAATTGATTCATTTTTATTATTTCCTTTAACTACACTTTTATTTTTGATTGTATCCTCTTTATATCTTTTATTTTTTGATATATAGCAAGAGTTTCTTTTTAAATTATTTTCTTAATTTAACTCTTTGCGAATGTGTTATTGCTACAGCCATTGCATCTGATATATCTAGTGGTTTTATCTCTTTTTTTATATTTAACAGTCTTTTAACCATGAAAGAGACTTGCTCTTTTGAAGCTTTTGCTTTTCCCGTTAGTGCTTTTTTTACTTGAAGTGCAGTATATTCGCTAAATGTGCCATGAACTTGTAAAATCTTTAACATAATTGCTCCGCGAAATTGTGCTAATTTTATAGTTGTTGCAGGGTTGTGAGCATAAAAAATATCTTCTAGAGCTACTTCATCTATAGTGTGATTTTTAAAGATATTATCAAGAGCCTCTACCATCTGAGGTATTTGAAATTGTAAATTCTCAGCTTTCATCTTTATAAGTCCAGCCTCAAGCAAAGAGATTTTAAAATTTTCTAACCTTATAAGTGCATAACCCATATTTCTAGTTCCTGGGTCTAGTCCTAGTATTATCATGTTTATTAATCTTTTAATTTTTAAGTCATTATATACAAAAGAGTTTAAAACTTATAGTTATTCACGTTGTTAAATTTTAGTTATTCACTTGTTTTTAATGGATATTTATGGATTAAAGAGTTACTATTCACATCTAAATAATTTAAATAAGGCTTTATGTGAATATAGGTCAAGAAGTTTTAGAACTATTAAGAGAAGAGATAACAGAGTTACAATATAACAGATATATAAAGCAACTCGTCTATGATGTTAAAAAATCTACAAGCGATATGGCAATTTTTTATGCCCCAAATGCTCTTGTACTTAACTGGATAAAAAATAAATATACCGAAAAGATAACTCACCTCTTTGAAATAAAAAGTGGAAATAAAGTTAATGTAAAGATTACTCTAAAAAATCTAGTAGCTCAAAAGGGTAAAAAACAAAAGAGTGATCAAAAACCACAACACTCTCTGCTAAATCCCTCCCATACTTTTGATAACTTTATGGTTGGTGGCTCAAATCAGTTTGCTTATGCTGCAGTAAAGAGTGTAAGTGAAGCAGCTGGAGAGGTTTATAACCCTCTTTTTATCTATGGTGGAGTTGGTTTAGGAAAGACTCACCTTATGCAATCAGCTGGAAATGTTTTTTTAAACCACGGTAAAAGTGTTATTTATACCTCAGTTGAGCAGTTTTTAAATGACTTTATAAGGCATGTTAGAAACAAAACGATGCCATCATTTCAAGAAAAATATAGAAAATGTGATGTTCTTCTTATAGATGATGTTCAATTTTTAAGTAATAAAGAAGGAATCCAAGAAGAATTTTTTCACACTTTTGAAGCACTAAAAGGTGCGGGCAAACAGATAATACTAACAGCAGATAAACATCCTAAAAAAATAGGTGGACTAGAAAAAAGACTTCAAAGTAGATTTGAGTGGGGCTTAGTTGCAGATATCCAGCCACCAGAGCTTGAGACAAAAATCGCCATCATCAAAAAAAAGTGTGAAATTAACAAAGTTAAACTATCTAACGATATCATAAACTATATAGCTACTGTTATAGAGAGTAATGTTCGTGAAATTGAGGGAATCTTATCTAAACTTCATGCTTACTCACAGCTTATGCACATAGAGATAGATTTGGCCTTTACAAAAAATGTACTTAGAGATCAACTCCAAGAAAATAGAGCTAACCTAACACTAGACACTATTACAAATAGTGTTGCAAAAGATTTAAACATAAAACCAACTGAAATTCGTTCAAAAGGTAGAAGTAGAAACTTAGTATATGCTAGAAGAGTTAGTATATATCTATGTCGTGAATTAACTCACAATACTATGCCTCAACTCGCTCAATATTTTGGAATGAAAGACCATACTGCCATCAGCCATACTATAAAAAAAATAAATGAACTTATGAAAAATGATGAAGATTTTAGAGTTAAAATAGAAGAATTGACCAATAAAATAACTTCTGTATCTTAAATGTTATATTTTTGTTTAAAAAAAGATATAATCATAAAAGTGAATAGATGTGAGTAGAGTTACTTTGGTTCATCACATCCAAAAAGCTCTGTTAGTGGGAAGCAAAAAGTGATATTCACATAATCACCATCTCCTACTACTACTTACTAAATATTATATAATAATAGGAATTCATATGAAGATAACAATCTCTAAATCAATCATAGAAAACATACTAATAAATGCTCAACCATTTTTAGAAAAAAAAGATACTTCTCAAATAACTTCTCACGTTTTTATAAATGTTAATGAAGAAAAATTAACTCTAAGAGCTACTGATCAAGAGATAGGATTTGAAGTCTCTACAGACTTACTAAATATCATATCAACTGGAAGCATTACTGCTAATGGTAAAAAACTCTTAGATATTATAAGAATACTTAAAGATACAGAGATAAACCTAGAAGTAAAAAATGAGATACTATTTATCTCACAATCACACTCAAAGTTTAAACTACCAACTTTTTCATATAATGACTTTCCATCATTTCCAACTTATGAAGGAAAACCTCGCATCTCTATAAACTCTCACTCTCTTATAGAGTCACTCAAAAAAATAACTCCAGCGATTGATACTAACAATCCTAAATTTGAGTTAAATGGTGCACTTATAGATATAAAAAAAGATAGTATAAACTTTGCTTCTACTGATACAAGAAGACTAGCCATTGTAACCATCACAAATACTAGTGATAATGAACTCTCTATTATTATCCCAAAAAAAGCCATAGTAGAGATTCAAAAACTCTTCTTTGATGATATAGAGATGTATTATGATGATACAAATCTTATAATTCACTCAAAACAATATACTTTTTTTACAAAACTCATAAATGGTAAATTTCCAGAATATACAAGAATCATCCCAAAAGAGATAAAAAACTCTTTAATTCTACCAAAAGCTAAAATGATAGAGTCCATCAAACAAATAACTACTATATCATCAGATGTAAAGATTAGTTTTTTAAGTGATTTGATTGTATTTGAGTCATTAAGTGATGATAATATAGAAGCAAAAACAGAGATAAACTTTATTACAAACTTTAGTGAAGATTTTGTTATAGCTATAAATTCAAAATATTTATTAGATTTTTTAAATAGTATAAACTCATCAGAATTTACTATAGGACTAAATGAAGGAAATCTACCTTTTGTTTTAATAGATGCTAACTTTAAAACAGTTGTAATGCCAATAGTTATATAAACTTCTATCTTTTTACTTCACAAAAAGTGAAGTAAAAACTCTTCATACTCATAAAAACACACCATAAAACTTTATTTTAATAAAGATTGGATAAAATGTCTCTAATTATGTCATGATTACTTTTTCATTAAAGATAATTTTCTTGTGACTATATATTAGATTTTTATAGTAGGAAGTATAAATGGATCAAAATTACGGTGCTAATAATATTAAAGTCTTAAAGGGCTTAGAGGCTGTTCGTAAACGTCCTGGTATGTATATCGGTGATACAGGTCATCGTGGTCTGCATCATTTAGTTTATGAAGTTATAGATAACTCAATAGATGAAGCGATGGCTGGACATTGTGATACTATAAATATAACACTTACCAAAAATAATAGTTGTATAGTTAGTGATAATGGTCGTGGTATTCCAACAGATATTCATCCTACTGAGGGTATAAGTGCAGCAACAGTTGCTCTAACTATTTTGCATGCTGGTGGAAAGTTTGATAAAGATACTTACAAAGTTTCAGGTGGACTTCACGGTGTTGGTGTTTCTGTTGTAAATGCACTCTCTTCTGAACTTAAGATGATTATCAATAAAAATGGTGAAAAATTTGAGCAAAATTTTAAAAAAGGTATACCTCAAGAAACTCTTGCTGTTACAGGAAAGAGTAAAAAATCTGGAACTACTATAGAATTTAGCGCAGATCCTAGTATATTTACTGAGACTGTTACTTTTGACTTTGAATATTTAGCAAAAAGATTTAAAGAGCTTGCATATCTAAATCCATTTATTACTATCAATTTTAAAGATGAGAGATCAAATATCAATGAATCTTACCACTTTGAAGGTGGTATAGCTCAATATGTAGAAGATATAAACAAAAAAAACGTAGTAGCTTCAGTTTACTCTTTTAGCTCAAAGATAGAAGATATAGAGTTTGATATAGCTTTAATGTATAACGATACTTATGAAGAAAAATTTGCATCTTTTGTAAACAATATACGAACTCCAAATGGTGGTACGCACGAAGCTGGTTTTCGTGCAGGATTAACTCGTGTTATATCAAACTATAACGCTAAAAATGGAGCTGCAAAAGAAAAAGATGTAAAAATTTCTGGAGATGATGTAAAAGAGGGGCTTATTGCTATAGTCTCTGTTCGTGTTCCAGAACCTCAGTTTGAAGGACAAACAAAAGGAAAACTAGGTAACACTTATGTTAGACCTCTTATACAAAAATCCACTTATGAACTTTTATCAAAATATTTTGAAGAAAATCCTATTGAAGCAAAAGCAATTGTTAGTAAAGCACTTATGGCTGCTCGCGGGCGTGAGGCTGCTAAAAAAGCAAGAGAACTAACGCGTAGAAAAGATGTTATGAGTGTTGGAACTCTTCCTGGAAAACTTGCTGATTGTCAAAGTAAAGATGCAACTGTTTGTGAACTCTACTTAGTCGAAGGGGACTCTGCTGGTGGAAGTGCAAAGATGGGAAGAGACCGTGTTTTTCAAGCGATTTTACCACTTAAAGGTAAGATTTTAAATGTTGAAAAAGCAAGATTAGAGAAGATTTTAAAATCAGAAGAGATAACAAACATGATAACAGCTATGGGTTGTGGGATTGGTGATGAGTACAATGAAGATAAACTTCGTTATCACAAAATTATTATAATGACCGATGCTGATGTTGATGGTTCACATATTCAAACTCTGCTTCTAACATTTTTCTTCCGTCACTTTCGTGATGTAGTTGAAAAAGGTTACCTTTACTTAGCCCAACCACCTCTATATCGTTACAAAAAAGGTAAAAAAGAGATTTATTTTAAAGATGATAGAGAGATGAATAATTTTTTAATTGAAAATGGCGTTGAATCCTTAGAGATGCAGGGTGTTGGACAAAATGATCTTATAGAATTTTTTAAAATGGTTGATCACTATAGAAGTTCGCTACAAGCACTTGAGAGAAGATATTCACTTATAAGCTTGATTCGTCATTTTATAGAAAATCCTGATATTATAGGTTTGGATATAAAAGATATGTATGAAGAGATTGAGAAGTTTTTACTCTCAAATGGAAATAATATATTAACTAAGAGTATAAATGAAGATTCTATACATCTTTATGTTCAAACAAAAGGTGGAATGGAAGAGTTACTTATAAATGATGACCTCTTTGGGGCTCCACACTTTAATGAAGCTAGTTATGTCTTTAAAAAGATTAAAGATTGGGATTTAGAATTTGAAGAAGATATAATAGATGTTTTGGAGAGTATTAATGATTATGCCAAAAAAGGTGCATATATCCAACGCTATAAAGGTCTGGGTGAGATGAATCCTGAACAACTTTGGGACACTACTATGACTCCTGAAAACCGTGTTTTACTTCAAGTAACTATAGAAGATGCAGAGATAGCATCTGAGGCATTTGTCCTCTTTATGGGTGATGAAGTTGAACCACGTCGTAACTATATAGAAACACATGCTAAAGATGTAAAACATTTAGATGTCTAAAAATTATAGATGTTACTTCCAGAGATAAAAGAGAGAGAATATCGTTTTAAGTTAGCACTTAGAATGGGATTTCCTATCTTTTCTCTTATACTTTTATTTATTTCTCATAGACTTATAATTAATTATGAAACAGTAGATACTACATTTTATGTAGAGATACTTTTACTTTTTCTATTTAGTATATATTTTATTTTTTATATTATATATAAAAGTTTTGATATAAAGATAACAGATCCTATATCAAAAACTTTTACAAGAGAATATCTTTTTAAATATTTACAAAAAGATATCAATACATATAAAAATTACACTCTTATTTTAATTAGTATAGATAATTTAGACAATATAAATAATCGATATAGTATTAAAAATGGAGATAAAGTAATAAGAGAAGTAATCTCATGGGTAGAAGAGTATCTAAAATGTAATGATATAGTCAATTTTCCTATGGGACATATAAAAGCCGGCGATTTTGTTATAGGTTTAAGAGGTTTAAAAAAAGATCATATATCTCTAGTAGATATGCTTTTTTTAAAGAGTGATGATCTGATGGTAGATAATATAGAAGTAAAATTAAGTGGTGCTATAACAGATATAAATTTTTCAAACGAGGTAGAATATCTTGTAGATAATCTTTTTGAAATCAAAGATAGAAAAAATATATCTAAAAATAATAAAGAAATAAACCCACAAATACAAGAGTATTTTGTACTAAATGCTGTAAAAAATAGACTTTTTGATATTATGATTCAAGATGTTTATGAAAAACAAAAACCTGTTATAAAAGAGTGTTTTGTAAAGTTAAAAACATCAGATGGAAAAATTATTCATCAAAAAACATATATAAAGATATTGGATAAACTTGGATTGAGACTTGAATTTGATCTAAAAATTTTAGAAGAGATTGTACTTAGATGTAGTAAAAAAGAAAATAGTATATATGCTATAAATATATCGCCTACATCCATAAGAAACCCTAGTTTTATATATAATGCTAAAAAATTTTTAAATAAAAACAAAAAAATAATTTTTATACTTAATGAACTAGATTATTATTCTCAAATAAATAAGTATAATGATACTCTACAACTCTTAAGAGAAATGGGCGTACTTATTGCCATAGATAGACTTGGAGCTATTCATACTAGTTTTTTATATTTAAGAGATTTGGATATTGATATAATAAGATATGACTCCTTTTATAAAAAAGATAGAAAATATATAGACATTATAAGAGGTTTTAACCTTATGGCACAAAAAAAGGGTTTAAAAACTTGGATAAAAATGGTAGAATCTAATGAGATTTTAGAAGAGTTAAAAGAGTTGGAGATAGACTTTATTCAGGGAAAATATCTCTCTGAGATAAAAAATGAGGAAAAAGATATATGAAGTATGGTGAAAAAATTGTAAATGAGTTTGATATAGAAAAAGATTTAGAAATATGGCCAAATCAATATAAAAGAGATTATCTTATAAAAATGACACTTCCAGAATTTTCTTGTTTGTGTCCTAGAAGTGGATATCCAGACTATGCGACTATATATTTAGAATACACTCCAGATGAGTTTGTAATAGAATTAAAAGCTATGAAGCTCTATATAAACTCTTTTAGAGATAGACATATTTCACATGAAAATAGTGCAAATGAGATATATGAAGCACTAGAAAATAAAATAAAACCAAAATATATGAAGATCGTAGCTGATTATAACCCTCGTGGGAATGTTCATACAGTTATAGAAATAGATAGTTCAAAAATTAAATAAACAGAAGGTAGATATGTTTTCAAATATGCTAGGTAAAATGGGAATCTCTACAAATGATAAAGAAAAAATGCACAATGAATTAGTTGAGAGAATCTCAAGGATGAATTTAACAGATATGAGATCATATATTAACAATAGAATCCCTGATTTACCTGTAAGTGCAGATGGTTTACAAGAGGTTTTAAAAAGGCTTCTTGAGGTAGATGAAAAGAGTCAAAAAAGATATATAGATATAGAAGATATGGATAGTAAGATACGAAAAGGACTTGATCTAATATTGAGTATATTAGCAAATAAAAAACTCTCTATAGAAGCTATAGAAGTTGCAATAGAACTGTTTGAAGTTTCAAAAGAGATGATAATAAAGTATGATATAGATAACAAACAGATATACTACTCTAAAATAAGAGAATCTCTAAATAAAGCCATTGAAGATATGAACAAAAAGAGTGAAATCCAAAGAAAAATGAGTGTTATTGGTAGTTAAATAAATATCCTTTTAGCCATTTAAGTGCTTCATCTTTACTATAAAATTCTTCTCTCATTTGAGCTTCATAGCTTGCATCTAATATTTTAGAAAAGTCAGCTGATGGTTTTAGTCCTAGTAAGACTAAATCTCTTCCCATTAAAATAGCTTTTAATTTTTTCTCTAATACACCCAACTCTTTTGCTTTTGCTGCTATAGTTTTATCAACACCAAATAAAACTTCACCTAAAATGCAAAGATTTTTAATATTTACTAAAGTGGCAAGCTTATAAATATCGTAGTTGCTTATTTTTTTTGCAAAAGATAGTTCTAAAAATTTAGACAGAGAATAAAGAAGAGTTAAAACTTCTTTTAGGAGAAATTTATCATCAGTCATAAATGTGATAAACTCTTTAGCTTTAACTTCATCAAATCTATAACAAAGTATAGCTAACATTAAAATTTCGTTAGTTTTAGTGTTAGTTGTTTTATTGGATCCAAATCTATCTAGTGCATCCATAATAAGTTGCCAGTCTTTTTTATTTAGCAAATCTAGGTTTTTAAAATATTTTAATGCATCTAACTCTCTTAAGAGCCAAAAGCCAATAGATGGTTTAGTAGATCTGAGTAAAGTCTTCTTAATCTCTTCATAAATTCTCTCTTTAGGAAGCTCTTGTAGTGCATCTTCTTTAATCATCTTAAAACATAAGTTAAATAGCTCTTTGTGCATCACAAAATTATATCTTGAACAAAAGCCCACAGCCCTTAAAACTCTTAGAGGATCATCTATAAAAGTTTTCGCATCAACCATCTTAAGAGTTCTGTTTTTTAAATCTTCAAGACCATTATAGGGATCAAGTAGAGTTTTGGTATGAACATCAAATCCAATAGCGTTAATACTAAAGTCTCTTCTTCTTGCAGCTTCACTAAAGTCGAGATTTTTATCTATCTTTATATCAAAGCCCAAGTGTCCAGAGGCTACTTTAGAGTCAAGTCTTGGAAGAGTAAAGTCTAAATCATAGCTTTGCATCTTTAACTTACAAACTCCAAAACTCTTTCCAACTATGTTTAAATTTCCAAACTCTTTTAAGATATTTTGCAACTTCTCAAAGCTTTCTACATTATAAACTTCAATATCTATATCGTTTGAGTTAAAATTGAGCAGAGTATCTCTAATATATCCGCCAACTATAATGGCTTTTGCATCTTTTTCTTTTAATTTATCAAAGATTTTTTCTAAAAAGTTTGGATAATCAATCATTTTTTCTCTTATAGTTTGATTTTATCTATTTTCTCAAAAACTAATATTATGATAGTAAATATCTTTTTTTAAGAGTATATTTTGAGATATTATAACAACAAAATCAGTATAATTTTTAAATATTCTAAAATTTGGATTATTATTTGGCAAGAACTAAAGCTTATTTTGATATAATCGCGAAAAATTTTTCCATCTCAAATAGAGGAGTTCTCTACTGCTTCTTTAATACTAAAATTTGGAAATATCAATGGAGAAAAATTGATGCAAAAGATTAGAAATATTGCAGTTATTGCACACGTTGACCATGGTAAAACTACACTTGTTGATGGATTATTAGAGCAGTCAGGAACATTTGGAACTCATGAACATCATGATGTTAGAGCTATGGATTCAAACGATATAGAAAAAGAGAGAGGAATCACTATTCTCTCAAAAAACACAGCTATTCGTTATAAAGATTATAAGATTAATATTATAGATACTCCGGGGCATGCTGATTTTGGTGGAGAAGTTGAACGTGTTCTTAAGATGGTTGATGGTGTTTTAGTTTTAGTTGATGCTTACGAAGGTGTTATGCCACAAACAAAGTTTGTAGTAAAAAAGATGTTATCGTTAGGTAAAAAACCTATCGTAGTCATTAACAAGATTGATAAGCCATCAGCTGATCCAGACCGTGTTGTTGATGAGATGTTTGATCTTTTTGCAGATATGGGTGCAACAGATGAACAGCAAGATTTTCCAGTTATATATGCAGCAGCTCGAGATGGCGTAGCAAAACTAGATCTTGAACAAGAAGGCGGAGACTTTCAATGTGTATTTGAAACTATTTTAGAACATGTTCCAGAACCAGAAGGTGATAGAGAAAACCATACACAAGCACAAGTGTTTACGCTTGATTATGATAACTATGTTGGTAAGATAGGAATTTCTCGTATATTTAACGGTATTATAAACAAAGGTGATCAAGTTATGCTTGCTAAAGCTGATGGTTCACTTGTAAAAGGGAAAATTTCTAAGCTCATAGGTTTTCATGGACTAAATCGTATGGAGATAGAACAAGCTGAAGCAGGAGATATTGTTGCATTTGCAGGACTAGAGACAGTAGATGTCGGTGATACTGTTTGTGATCCTACAAATCCAGTGCCACTAGATCCAATGCATATCGAAGAGCCAACTCTAACAGTTGTATTTTCTGTAAATGATTCGCCACTTGCGGGACAAGAGGGAAAACATGTAACATCTAACAAATTAAAGGACCGTCTAGAAGCTGAGATGCAAACTAATGTTGCGATGAAGTTAGAGGTTGTTGGTGAGGGCAAGTTTAAAGTTTCAGGTCGTGGAGAATTACAAATCACAGTTTTAGCTGAAAATATGCGTCGTGAAGATTATGAGTTTGGTGTAAGTCGTCCTGAGGTTATCGTAAAAGAGATAGAGGGTGTTAAGTGTGAACCATTTGAGCATCTAGTTATTGATGTGCCTGAAGATTTAAGTGGTTCAGTTATAGAGAGACTTGGAAAGAGAAAAGCTGAGATGAAATCAATGCTACCGATGGGACAAGGTTTTCAAAGAATCGAGTTTGAAATTCCAGCTCGTGCACTTATTGGTTTTCGTGGACAGTTTTTAACAGACACAAAAGGCGAGGGTGTAATGAACCACTCTTTCTTAGAATTTCGTCCATTTTCAGGAGGAGTTGAATCAAGAAGTTATGGTGCTTTAGTCTCTATGGAAAATGGCGAAACACTATCTTTTTCACTCTTTAATATTCAAGACCGTGGGGTTCTTTTTATAGGACCTCAAACAAAGGTTTATGAGGGAATGATTATTGGTGAACACTCTCGTTCAAATGATTTATCAGTAAATCCTATTAAAGGAAAGGCACAGTCAAATGTCCGTTCTTCTGGAGCAGATGAAGCTATTAAGCTTGTTCCACCTAGAATTATGTCATTAGAGCGTGCCCTAGAGTGGATAGAAGATGATGAGCTTTTAGAGATAACTCCTAAAAACATTCGTATCCGTAAAAAGTACTTAACTGAGAGTGAAAGAAAAAGACACTCTAGAGGTTCCAAATAGCCTCTAGAACTATAAGCTAAAGGCGACACAAATGTCACCTTTAGCACCAACTTCGTATAAAACACAACTACATTTTAAATCTTTTTTTATAACCATGACAATATGGAAGTGAACCCTTTTTCTTGTAGTAGTTTTGATGAGACTCATCTGCTTTGTAAAACTCTTGTTTGTTTAATATCTTTGTTGCTACATCAAAACCATTTGCTTTTAACTGAGCTATAAGTTTGCGTATGGTGTTTTTTTCATCTTCGTTATTTACAAAAACAGCCGATAAATATTGTGAACCTATATCTGGACCTTGTCCATCTACTTGAGTTGGGTCGTGAATCTCAAAAAAGGTTTTTGCAATTTGTTCATATGAAATTTTACTTTTATCATAAACAACTTCAACAGCTTCTAGATGCCCTGTATTTCCTGCTACAACTTCATAATAACCAGGGTTTTTAACATGTCCACCCATAAAACCAGAGTGAACCTCTTTTACACCATCGAGTTTTTCTAAGTAGTACTCTACTCCCCAAAAACATCCACCTGCAAAGTAAGCATAACTCATACTGCTATCT
Source organism: Sulfurimonas hongkongensis (assembly GCF_000445475.1). NCBI lineage: Bacteria > Pseudomonadati > Campylobacterota > Epsilonproteobacteria > Campylobacterales > Sulfurimonadaceae > Sulfurimonas > Sulfurimonas hongkongensis. The sequence continues at coordinate 39,571 of NZ_AUPZ01000003.1, read as the reverse complement.
TTTGCATCAGGAGTTTTATCTAGTTTTATAGAGATTGAGTTTACACAGTGTCTAGTGTTTTTAGGAGTTAAACCTTCGCCTTCAAAAACATGTCCAAGATGAGCACCACAAGTTGCACAAACTATCTCAACACGCCTTCCATCAGCATCAGGAATTCTCTTTACCGCACCTTCTATGGCATCATCAAAACTAGGCCAGCCACAGTTTGAGTCAAACTTATCATTTGATTTGTAAAGTGGTGTATCGCAAATCTTACAAGTGTATGTACCACTTGATTTTTCATTTGTATATTTACCGCTAAATGGTCTTTCTGTGCCTTTATGAATCAGCACTCTTTTCTCTTCATCACTAAGTTGCTCTATTCTCTTTTGATAGGGTTCTAAATTCATTGCATTCATGGTTAACATTAGCAGTATGAAATATATAAAAAACTTCATACGCATCTCCTTTTTATTTATTTATCACGCCAAAGGGACAAGTCCCTTTGACTACGCTAATACCCCAAGGGTACTCCGTTGTGCGCGCTTGGTTTCCTTGTGATAGGAGGCCCTCAGCATTAGCACCTCTTGGAATTTTTTTGAGACATTAAGGCCTAGATTCCTAAATGTTTTTATCTAAAGACTATTTTCAGCTCTCATTATAAAAACTTAACATTAAACTCTGATATGAAAAAAAGCTATTGTATATGTTTGAAGATTCTATTTAGTTTCTAATTTTGAAATTTATCAAAACAAAATCTTGAAATGGTATAATCATAAACTTTATTCAAAATAAGTAGGATGACATGAAAAGAAAAAATATTTATAATCCAGATTCGAACGAAAATGTAAACGATAGAAGAGTATTTGGTGGAGATCCAACGGGTATTTTTGAGCTAAACAACATTAAATATCAGTGGGCATATAATCTTTGGGAAGTGATGTTAAACAACACTTGGTTTCCAAAAGAAGTAGATATGACTCGCGATGTAAATGACTATAAAAATCTAACAGAAAGTGAAAAGACAGCTTATGATAAAGCACTCTCGCAACTTATATTTATGGATTCACTTCAAACTAACAATCTTATAGACAATGTTAACCCTTATATTACATCCCCAGAGATAAATCTTATACTTGTCCGCCAATCTTTTGAAGAGGCTCTTCACTCACAATCTTATGCGGTTATGGTTGATAGCATCTCAACTAATTCTGCTGAGATTTATGAACTATGGCGTCGTGATATGATGCTAAAGAGTAAAAATGACGCTATTGCAAAAGTTTATCTTGAACTCGCTGCAAATCCAACTGAACACAACTTTGTAAAAGCGTGTTTTGCTAACCAAATCTTAGAGGGCATCTACTTTTATAGTGGTTTTACATATATCTATACACTAGCGCGCTCAGGCAAGATGCTAGGAAGTGCACAGATGATAAGATTTATCCAAAGAGATGAAGTGACTCACTTAGCTCTTTTTAAAAACCTTATAAATACTCTTAGAAAAGAGAGAGCAGATCTCTTTACTCCTCAGCTAAAAGCAGAAGTTATAGAGATGTTCAAAGAAGCAGTTAAACTAGAGAGTGACTGGGGAAAATACATAACTCAAGGTCAGATTTTAGGACTAACAAACGACATAGTTGAGCAGTATATCCAGTTCTTAGCAGATGATAGACTTGCATCTGTAGGTTTTGATAAACTTTATAATGTAAGTAACCCTATAAAATGGGTAGATGACTTTGCAAAGTTTAATGACCAAAAAACTAACTTTTTTGAGGGAACTGTAACGAACTACTCAAAAGGTAGTCTTAATTTTGATGACGATTTTTAAATACTTCATAGTACATAAAAAGATATAAAGGAAAAAAAATGGCACATATCAATTTACCAGAGTTTGAAGATATGACTCCTGCAATTCAAGATAAAGCTAAGCCTATACTTGAAAAAACAGGACAACTTGGCGAGATATTTAAACTTTTAGCGATTGATGAGAAAGTATATTTTGCAACTGATACAATGATTCAAAAGTATCTTTTAGATGAGACACATTTATCTTATGATATAAAAGAGTCCATAGCACTTCTGATTTCGGTAGAAAATGGCTGTAAGATGTGTGTTGATGTACATAAGGGTATAGCTAGGATGCTAGGACTCTCAGAACAAAGAATAGAAGAGGTTCTTAATGGTGTAGATGCAATTGATACGAGTGATGCCGAAAAAGAACTTTTAAATTTTTGTATTAGAGCTTCTAGAAAAGACAGTTATAAGGTATTAAAAGAAGAGATAGATGTGTTAAAAGACATGGGTTATAGTGATGTACAGATAATCGAAGCCGTGGCAATTACGGGTTACTTTAACTACATAAACACTCTTTCAAATGTTTTTGGGTTGGGTCAATAATGAAGTACTTATTTTTAGCAATTTTTATGTTGTTTGGCACTCTTCATGCGGGTGAGTATAAAGCTGTATTTGATTGTAGTTCAGGAGATGCTAACTACATAAAAACTCGTATGTGGCTCATTGGTAAGACCATGAGCATGATAGAAGAGAGCGGAGACAAAGCGAACTTTGTCATCACTCTTCATGGCTCATGTGTGCCTATGGTTTCAAAAAACTATGACTTTATAGTTGATGAGAGTGATGTAGCAAGCACAAAACAGGCACAAGATTATCTTAGAGAGTTAGCCCAAAAAAGAGGCGTTAAGGTTATTGCATGTGCCATGAGTCTGGCTTCAAATGCTATAGACAAACAAGACGTACTTAAGTTTGTTCACATCACGCCTAACAGCTTTATAGATACGATAGGCTATCAAAATAAGGGCTATGCTCTTATGACGTTTAAGTAAGGCGGAGACTTTTTGAGAATGCTATTTTGAACCACACAAATAACAAGAGTGAGTATAAGCTCTGCTCACTCCTTTTTGATACAGTTACCACTGACTACAAGACTAATCTCCAAACGCTTTTAAGTCTTATAGGCAGTACATCAAAAAACTCTCTTATAGTTGCCCCCGAGGTTTGTCTGACAAGCTATGACTATGATAATTTTGATGTTGCCCTAGACTTTGCAGAGATAGCAACTAAAACACTAAAAAAAGCCTCGCATAAAAAAATAATAATACTTACTATGATGCAAAGGCGTAATGGTGAGATTTTTAATTTTGCTAAGATTTTTCATAATGGTGAAGTAGTCTATGAGAGAGCAAAAGCGAGACTATTTCGTTTTGGTGATGAGCATAAGTATATGAGCGAGGGAAGTGATAAACCCATAGAGATAGTAGAAGTTGATGGTATTAAGATAGGTGTTCTTATATGTTTTGAACTTCGCTTTAAAGAGTTATGGCAAAAACTCGAAGGCGCTGATGTTATAGTAGTTCCTTCTTGGTGGGGGGTTTTAAGAAGTGAACACTTTGAAGTATTAACACAAGCTTTAGCTATTATAAACCAGTGTTTTGTAGTGGCGAGTGATTCTCTAAATGAAGAGTGTACAAAAATGAGCGGAATTATTACGCCTCATGGTAAAGTAGAGAGAAACGGGAATAAGCCTTGCTTAGAGCTAACATATAACAAAAAAGAGATAAGTGTTATGAGAAGATACATGGATGTAGGAATAAAATAACTTGGACAGAATAACAGCAACAAAAACAGCAAGACTAGCAGATGAGTGCCATCAAAAGTTTCCACTAGATGTGAGGGTAAAAGAAGCGATAGCAAAGACTAACAGAGAGAAGTTTGTTCCAGTAGGTTTTAAGCATAACGCTTATAAACTTGATGCACTTCCAATGGGTTCAGCTCAGTGGATAAGCTCGCCGCTAACAGTTGCAAAAATGACACAATATTTAGAGCCACAAGGTGCAGATAGAGTCTTAGAAATAGGCTGTGGAAGTGGTTATCAAGCCGCAGTTTTATCACATCTCTTTCGAGGTGTCTTTACGATAGAACGCATAGAATCTTTGATGCTTGAAGCAAGAGTAAGATTTAGAGAGCTAAAGATAAACAATATTCATACAAGACTAGATGATGGACAAAACGGCTGGACGCAATACGCTCCATTTGACAGGATTCTTTTTTCTGCATCTACAAAAAAAATTCCTCAAAAACTCTTTGACCAGTTAGCTGATGGTGGAATTTTAATAGCTCCGATGGAAGTAGCTAACAAACAAATCATAACAAGTTATAAAAAAAATGGCACATCCATTCAAGCAAAAGAGCTCGAAATATGTGACTTTGTACCTGTGCTTGATGGAGTTCAAAAGTAAGTCTTTAAATGACTAAAAACAAAAATTCTAATCTCTATTGTGCTAAAATAGTTCTATGTTAATGCTTGTTATATTTTTACTATTGATAATCTTGTTATCTCGCATAACCCAAGAGATAACCAAGGTTCCATCAACACTATCAGTCATAGTGTACTCATTTGCAATTTCAATATTTTTTCCTGAACTCTTTGAGATAAGTTCTAAAGAGTTTAATGAAATTTTATACTTAATGTTGCCCATGATTTTACTCCCAGATATTTTAAATATCTCCATCAAAGAGTTAAAAAACCATGCCAAAGAGATATTTTATCTTGCTGTTGTTGCAGTTGTTGTATCTATCGCTATTGCTACATATGTGACTCCCTATATACTCGCCCAATATAGCTTTACAGTAGGGATGTTAATAGCACTCTTTACGATGTTAATGGCTACAGATGCTATAACAGTAGTCTCTATCATGTCAAAGTTTAGACTGCCAGAGAGATTAAAAATATATGCAGAGTCAGAATCACTTTTTAATGATGTTACAGCACTTATCATTTTTTATTTTATTGCCCTACCTCTTATATCAGGAGATGAGCTAAGTCTTTTATCTATAAATCTTACTTTATTTAAAGTCTTAATCTTATCTACCATTATTGGCTTTGGTGTAGCGTATATTGGTTTTTTGTCTATAAAGATTTTAAAAAATCCTTTTGACCAGTTTATTATAATTTATCTCGTTGTTAATATCTCTTTTTTAGTAGCTGAACATTTTCACATAGCTGGGATACTCTCTATAGTAGTATCTGCTTTAACATTTAAGTATCTTGTACAAAAAGAGATAAAAGGTGAAACATTTCGTCGCACCAAAATAGGTGATGTAAAAGATAAAGAGTCAGTTATGGAGCTTATAAAGAGCGTGCCTGCAATAACTAAAAGAGAGTTTAGAGAGTATAAAAAAGAAGCAATATTTATAGGTATATTTGCCAATGCTATTGTCTTTGTAATTATTGCTAATATTATTGAATTAGATATTTTATTTAAATATTATAAAGAGATTTTGATTGTATTTGCACTTACTACAGTTATTCGGTTTATAAGCGTCTCATCTTTGGTTTTGGTAATGAGGCTTCCGTTTAGGTGGGCAAAAACATTAACACTCTCGGGAACTAAAGGTGCTTTGGCGATAATTATGGCACACTCTATCCCAGATAATTTTATATACAAGGATATGTTTGAAGCCATCGTTATAGGTAATGTCTTAATAAGCACATTTTTATATACTTTTTTGTTGATGCTTCATATATATTTTAATAAAAAAGCTTATGCACAAGATATGCAAGTAGATAAGCAAAGTTCTAAGAACAACATAAAGCAATATACAAAAAATGTTATAGAAGCACTTAAAAAAGATGCAAGTACACAAGCCTACAGTAGAGCTTTTATAGAAGACATTATAACAGATGAACTAGCACGAGCTAGTCGTTATAATCTTGATTTATCTCTTTTGATTTTAAAGCTTTCAACAAAAGAAAAAGCTTTAAATCAAGAAGTGCTTAGTGCTGTTGGAAGAGTTATAAAAGAGCAGATACGCACAACTGATTATTTTGGAAAGTTAACAGATGATGAGTACGTTATAGTCACTTTAAATACCTCCCTAGGAGAGGCTGTAACACTTGCAGAAAAGATCTCTAAAGAGTTTGCATCTACAGAGATGATTCACATAGCTCTAGAGTATAACTTTGGTGTAACTCAAGCAGATGAGACTGATACTACAGAAACAATTATAGAAAAACTTAATGAGGCGCTATCTCGCTCTGAACAAAGCGGCATCCATGCAATAGAAATCGAGGTTTAAAAGGCTCTTAACTATTTAAAAGTTAATTATTGTAAAATAACACCAACTTAACTTAGGGTAAAAGACTATGGAAAATATGTACGGCATCAAATACTCAAAACCAGAGGTTGTTTTACTTCAAGAGACTGGCATTGGAGTGGCTGAGACTGCTGCAAGGACTTGTTATGACTCTTTTTCAAATAGTGAAAATGGGGCTGTAAAGTTTATCGAAGATGCTATGCCAGATGCTCTTATGTGCAAAGAGATAAATGATATAGAGGACTCAAGTCTTCTTGATGATTTAGCTTGGACATATTTTCATCATAGCATTTTAGAGCATGCAAATCTTAGTTTTTTAGTTCGTGGGACCTCAAGAGGGGTTTTGCAAGAACACGCTCGTCATCGCATCCAAGCCATAAGTGTTAGAAGCACTCGCTATACTATGAGCTCTATCATCAACGCTTTTGTGGCATCTAGCGGAGATAGAGAGTTTTTTATAGCGAAGATTTTAACTTTTGATATGTTTGTAACTAGTGATGAGAGTTATAATAGACTTGAAATCTCAGCTATGTTTGATAAATTATCATATCAACAAACAAAAGTGTCAAACTTTTTTGAGATAGCCATAGCAAAAAGTTCTTTGGGGTTTTTAGAAGAGTTCAAAGATGACCAAGAAGCTATGTTTAAAGCGTTAGAGAGTGGTAAAAAGAAGCGAAATGTTGGTGATGCTTTTAAACATATCATCACTGACAATGTAAAAGTAGATATGGTAGTGACTTTTAATCTTAGAAGTCTAAAAAACTACTTCACTCTTAGAGATAGCGGTGCAGCTTTTTTTCAGATTCGTTGGTTAGCACAAGAGATGATGAGAGCAACACCTACAAAATATCTAAATCTTATAGTAAAAAAGAAGTAAAAATGCATAAATATTTAATTTTAATGGCACTTATTTTTAGTGGATGCTCAAACATGAAGTTTAATGCAAGCATGTGTGATCAAATAGCAAAAGACCCAAACAGCATTATGCCCCAAGAGTGTAGAAACTACGATGAACAAGAGGCACAAAAAGCCTTTGATAACACAAAACGCAATAAAGTGCAAAGTAAAGAAGATATAGTAGAGTTTAACAAAGAGTAGCCGTGAACCAGATCAAAGCTATCTCTTTAAACTTACTAATACCGCTCTTTATAGCCTCTGTTTTTGCAGTTATTCTCTACAATGCACAAAAGATGCCTGAGATTCTTTTTGATATAGTTGTTTATCTTTTTTATGGGTTTAGTCTCCTAGTTATCTGGGTTTCGTGGCACTTTAATCGTAACAGATTTATATTTGTAATCATTCCCCTTATCTTGATTTATCTAGGATTTGAATACTTTGATGCCAAAAAAGCAACACTTCTGTTTATGTATGCATCTATGCTTTACCCTCTGCATCTAATGTTTTTTTTGATTTTTAAAGAGAGGGGACTATTCTCTTTTTGGGGTATCTTAAAAATTGTTTTTGTTTTGCTAGAGATATCTCTAGTGTTTTATCTGCTCTACTATCCAAAAGAGAGCATAGAGACCTACTTAAGTATAAAACTCTTTACTGCAAACTTTTACCCACTAAAAGACCTTAGTATTGCCATTGGCATCTTTGTTTTGTTTGTAATGCTCGCTTTGGTCTTGTTTGGCAGATATCTGATGTACGCTACTTCTTTTTTTATTCTTCTTTTGACTTTTTATGGGGGACTTTATTTTTTAAAGACTCCAAATGCAACTGAGGTGGCTTTTTTAGCATTTACTACTATAATTTTTGTGCTTTTGATTCGCGAGTCTTATAGACTTGCTTTTTATGATGAGCTTACATCTTTACCAGGTCGTAGGGCTATGATTGAAGATATGGCAAAGCTTGGAAGAAAGTACTCTTTGGCGATGTGCGATATAGATTTTTTCAAAAAGTTTAACGATACTTATGGACACGACACTGGTGATGAAGTTTTAAAGATGGTCGCATCTAAGTTTAGAGAGGTTAGTGGCGGAGGAAAAGCTTACAGATATGGTGGAGAAGAGTTTGTGATACTTTTTCCATCAAAGGAGACAAGTGAGTCTCTTGTTCATGTGGATAATTTAAGACAGCAGATAGCAACTACTCCTTTTAGTGTGAGAAATAGAAAGAGTGTCAAAAAGATATATATAAATATTTCAGCTGGAGTTACTCAAAACTCACAAAAAGACAAAGACCCTTTTGCGGTTATGAAAAGAGCAGATAATGCGCTCTATAAGGCTAAAAAAGCGGGAAGAAACCAAGTTATTAAAGGTTAAAAGATATTTGGGCTATAATTGCAATATTAATTTAAAAAGGCAAGAAAATGAGTATAGAAGAAGAGTTACAAAAAAGAAGCGGCGGAGTTTGTGAGTTGTGTGGAAGTAGCGAGGGCTTGAGCGTTTTAGAAATCGCACCATCAGATGCCAGTGCAAACACAGCTATCTATGTTTGTAGCAAATGTGCACCACAAATCCAAGATACAAATCTTTTAGATGAGACACACTTAAACTGTTTAAACGATAGCATGTGGAGTGAGATACCAGTAGTTCAAGCGGTCTCTTATAGACTCCTAACTGCACTAGGTCGCCAAGACTTAATAGATATGATCTATATGGACGATGCGTTAAAAGCTTATGCTGATGCAGGTTTGACAGATGTTAGTTTGGCGGATGATGTACCTGTGCATAAAGATGCAAATGGTGTAGTTTTACAAACTGGAGATACTGTTGTAATCACAAAAGATTTAGATGTAAAAGGTACTACTTTTACTGCAAAAAGAGGAACAGCAGTTAGAAACATAGCACTTGTTCACAACAATAGCGAGCTTATAGAGGGTCGTGTAAATGGTGTAAAGATTCAAATACTAACAAAATTTTTGAAAAAATCTTAATGCAAGCCAACGAGCGATTTTATAAGATAGATAAGGATTTTAGAAATCCTTACGCAAGAGATAGAGATAGAATCATCCACTCTGGGAGTTTTAGAAAGTTAGAGTATAAGACTCAAGTCTTTTTAAACCAAGAGGGAGATTTTTTTCGCACACGCCTAACTCACTCCATAGAAGTCTCGCAAATCGCTCGCTCTATTACTTCACATTTTGGGCTAAACGAGTCTTTAGCAGAAGCCATTGCTCTAGCTCATGACTTAGGGCATACTCCTTTTGGACACATCGGGGGTGATACTTTGGATGAGTGTTTGAGAAAAGATGGCTTTAAAAATGGGTTTGAACATAACTTTCAAAGTTTTAGAGTAGTCTCATCTTTAGAGAAACGCTATAAAGGCTTTGATGGGTTAAATCTTACTTTTGCAACCTTAGAGGGAATCTTAAAACACTCATATCCTTATAAAAAAAACTTTTTGCCAGAGTGGATTGATGAGAAGTTTAACCTAGAAACTCATCCCTCTATAGAGGCTATGATAGTTGACCGTGCCGATGAGATTGCCTATATGAGCCATGATATAGATGATGGGATTAACTCCGGGCTTATAGATTTTGATGACTTAAGAGAGAGTAAGCTTATAGTAGAGATACTTCAAAAAGTGAAATCTGAGGGAATCTTAGAAGATGAGGATGAGATGTTTCGTTATCGTTTTAGCTCGCATCTTATAAACCATCTGATCTACTCTTTATTAGAGTATTCAAAAGGTAAGATAAAGAGTAGTGAAGTAATGAGTGCAACTATTAGCTCAAAAGATGAGATTCCAGTAGGTTTTGCTCCAGAGTTAGAGACAAAGATAAAAAAACTCAAAAAACTTCTCTTTAACAAACTCTATCAACATCAAGATATTGTTATAAAGATGTTTGCAGGCAAACAAGCCATCAGGGGACTCTATGGGGCTCTAATGCAAGAAGAGAAGATGTTACCAAAGTTTTTTTATGAGTTACTAGATAAAAAACAAAAACATAGGGTTGTGGCTGATTATATCGCACATATGAGTGACAGACGCGCTCTTAGTCTATATAATGAGATGTATGGAAAACTATAAGTAGAAGCGTAAAAAATAAATATTTGATAGGATTTTTTAAATAATTTTTCTAGCATACTATCTCTTTTGTATATTTGATTAAGCAATGTTGTATCATAAATGTTTAATCAAAGATACATTTATTTAGATAAATAGTATAAAGATAGGCATATGAAGTTATTTAGCAAATTTTTTGATGAGTGGTTATAGATGGGATAGAAGCAGAATTTTGGAGTGCTTGAAGAAGATAAGTAAAGCCCCGAAGGGCTTTAGCTTGCTAGAGGCGTGATTCGTAGCGTCTCATCATATAAAGACGCTTAAGCATTTTCTTACGAGATGCAATTTTGAACTTCTTACGCTTTTCTGTTTCAGTTTCATGGAAACGGCGAGCACGAGCTTCTGTAACGATTAAGTTACGGTCAGTCTGCTTCTTGAAACGGCGGTAAGCTGCATCAAAGTTATCATCACTGCGTAGTACGATACCTGGCATATCACATCACCTACTTTCTTTTAAATTTTCGAGATTTGGAGTATACCATAATCTTTATCTAAACTAGATTTTTAAGACATAAAAATCACTAAAAACTGTATTTTGAGTAATTTATTGAACTTTTTAGCCCTTTCTTGATATAAGTCAATGCCTGTTATCTCTAAATAGGATAAACTTTGTCTGATTTAAAAATACTAGAGCGTAATGCGCTCTTAACAAAGGATACAAAATGAAAAAGTTCATTTTACTTATAGCGTTAACATTAGGTGCTCTTCAAGCAGACAACATAGTACACTACGATACAGTAGATACTAAAGAGCCAATAAGTAAACCTAACCACCCAAGTACAGATATTTACTAATCTGATCTTATTCTTCCTCCAGTTAAACAGATTCTTTTGAATCTGTTTAATATAAAACTCTTCTCAAACAATAAAAATAACTTCAAAGTATAAAATATATAAATAAATAATATGATAAAATTTTGCATATAAATCGTATAATAAACTACAGGAAATCAAAATGAGCGATAAAGCTTGTGATAACAAAAAATGTATAGATAGTTCAAAATGTGCTCGTCATGAGGCGTGGTTAAAGGGTTCTAAAAATTTTAAAACCTTTAAAGGTACAGAAAAAAAAGGCTGTGGAAAATTTATACCAAAAAAGTAAACTTATACTTGATATAATCTCTTTATGATTACACAAGACTCCATAGATACACTAAAATCCAGACTTGATATTGTTGATGTGGTTGGTTCATATATTGAGCTAAAAAAAGCAGGTGCAAATTTCAAAGCACCTTGCCCTTTTCATGATGAAAATTCTCCCTCTTTTGTTGTAAGCCCAGCAAAGGGGATATATCACTGTTTTGGATGTGGAGCTGGTGGCGATAGCATCAAGTTTGTTATGGAGTATGAAAAACTAAACTACCCAGAAGCATTAGAAAAACTAGCAGATAGTTATAACTTCACACTAACACACACAGATAACAAACATAACAAACCTCGCTCACAAGTTATGGATAAACTAAATGAGTGGTACCAAAATCTTCTAACTACAAAGCAAGAAGCACTAGAGTATATAAAAGAGCGAGGCATCTATGAGAGTAGTATCGAGAAGTTTGGCATAGGCTATGCACCTGATTCTAACTCTACACTAAACTACATAAACTCACAAGGATTTTTACTTAGTGAGGCTATAGATATGGGGGTTGTGGGTTATGATGGTGGTAGAAGTTTTGCTAGGTTTATAGAGAGAATAACCTTTCCAATCCACTCTGCAAATGGCTCTATCGTAGGTTTTGGTGGAAGAACCATAACTGGGCATCAAGCAAAGTATGTAAACTCTCCAGAGACAGCCTACTACAACAAGTCTCGTCTGCTCTATGCTTATCATCACGCCAAACAAACACTATATAAAACAAAAGAGATAATTATAACAGAGGGTTACCTAGATGTTATAATGCTCCATCAAGCTGGATTTACAAATGCAGTTGCAACTCTTGGAACTGCACTAACTCCACAACATCTACCACTTTTAAGAAAGGGTGAACCAAGAGTTGTGATGGCTTACGATGGAGACAGTGCAGGTCGAGCCGCTGCACTAAAGGCATCAAAGCTTCTTAGTGTTGGTGGTTTTAGAGGCGGAGTTATTATTTTTAGTGATGGAGAGGACCCTGCGGATATGGTGCAAAAAGGTGCCATAGATGAGTTAGCTACTATGATAAGAAAGCCAAAGCCTTTTATAGAGTTTGTTCTAGAAGAGTTGTTATCGCTTTATGATTTAAGAGATCCAAAAGCTAAGGAGGAGTGTATGCAAGAGGGAGTGGCTTACTTAAAAACACTCTCACCAATCCTCCAAGAGGAGTATAAAACTTTTCTTGCATCAAGACTAGGCGGTTTGGGTGTTAGCCCATCTCTGCTTAAGTTCTCACAAGATACGAATCAAAACAACTCCCCCCTTATGCAAAAAAACACTCATAAAGATATGTGGGAACTAACACTTATCAAAACCATTTTAGAGCATCCAGAGTTTATAGATCAAATCCTAGATGTGCTTGATGCTTCACTTTTGCAGTTTCACTCAAGAGAGTTTGTCTTAGCACTTCAAGGAAGAGTTGATGAACCAGCTTTGATGGCGATAATAGTTGATGACAAGATACAAGCTCTAAAAGATGAAGATGCCCTAAAAAATGAACTTATAGCTTTCTTAAGTAAGTATTATGAAAGAGAATTAAGAACTATAAACAATCAAAGCTCAATACCTTTTGAGAAAAAAGCTTTTAATATTCGCAAAATCCGTGATAAAATTGCAAAGCTCAAAAAAGGCGAATTAGTCGCTTTTAAATCATAAAAAGTTATTATAATGGTAAAATTATAAAAAGCAAAAGGTAGCAAATGAAAGCAATAGCACTCTTTAGCGGTGGACTTGACTCAACACTAGCGATGAAACTTATCTTAGACCAAGGGATAGAAGTTTTAGCTCTAAATATCTCTACAGGTTTTGGAAGTACAAAAGATAGACAAGAGCATATGCAAAGTATGTGTGATCAAGTTGGTGCTGAACTTATGGTTATAGATATACAGAGTGAATTTTTGCAAGATGTGCTCTTTGATCCAAAACATGGTTATGGAAAAAACTTCAACCCTTGCATCGACTGCCATGCAAAGATGTTTGCAGTTGCAAAAAGAATCATGGAAGTTGAGGGTGCTAGCTTTTTGATAAGCGGAGAAGTTTTAGGTCAACGTCCAATGAGCCAAAACAGAGATGCTCTTCAAACTGTTTTAAATGAGAGTAACTGTGATGGACTTCTTTTGCGTCCAATGTCTGCAAAATTATTAGAACCAACTATTGCTGAGAAGAGTGGTTGGGTAGATAGAGAAAGGCTTGAGTCCATCAGTGGGAGAAGTCGTGATAGACAACTCCAACTTGCAAGTGAGATAGGGCTTGCTGACTTTGAAAGCCCGGGTGGAGGTTGTTTACTTACAGATGAGAACTTTGGAAAGAAGATGCGAGACTTTATAAAGTATGATAAGTTTGAGGTAAAAGATATCCCAGTAATGAAGTTTGGAAGACACCTTCGCTTACCAGATGGTGCGAAGCTTGTTGTGGGAAGAAACAAAGAAGAAAATGCTTACTTACAAGAGATAGATAACGATAAATTTTATCACATAAGAACTCTTGGGATTCCCGGACCTCACTCACTACTGAGTAAAAATGCAAGTGATAGTGATAAGGAGTTAGCTGCAAAAGTAATCTTGACATATACTAAGGCGGATGAAGGGGCTACTTATAGACTCCTTTTTGATAAAGAAGAGTTGAAAAGCTCGCCATACAGCTCAAGACAAGATATAGAAGCTTTTACAATTTTGTAGATTTGGCTATACTATAAAGAAATTAAAATATATAAGAAGTTTTGAGTCTATTTAGGAGTTTATTATGGCTGGTATTCACTTTCAATTTGCAGACTTTAAACAACTGCTTCGCTTAAATATCGGTATAGCCGACAGGTTAGATGAAAACAGGGCAGAGAGTTTTACTATACTCTATTGTGACTTTTCTAAAGTTCAAAAAGTTAATATTTCAGACACACTATCAAATACACTTAGAACATCTGATACTATAGCAAACTATAAAAAAGACTACTTTTTTGTTCTTCCATATACAGATAAATATGGTGCAGAGATAGTGAAAAAACAACTAGATGAAAAATATGGAGTTTTTTTAAACTCTTTTTTGATTAGCTATCCTGTTGATGGAGAAAATGCTGATGAACTTGTGGCGGTTTTGCAAAATAGTGTTAAACACTTTTGTAAAAAAAATATAGACTACTTAGACATACTTGAGTAATCAAACTTATAGATCTTGGAGTTTTTGTAAAATTCTATAGCCTCTGATATTTTTTGCTCTTTATAAATCTTCTTATCACAAACCAATCTACACTTTATCTTAGGGTTTTTTGCAGCTTCCTGCGTCTCTATACTCTGCTTCTTCTCAAAAGCCAAAAAATTAAATTGCCTATTTTTAGGAGTATCAAATGGGCTTTGTGAGAAAAGAAGAGCTGGCATGATTAAAAAAAGTATATTTTTCATAAACCTAACATCGACAAAACCATATATCTTTTAAATCAATATATCTATTTGGAATAATTAATGCTAGATAACTAAAAATTGCCAAGGAGTAAAAGATGATTGTTGTAAGTGCAAAAAGTGATGCTAAGGCGTCATCTCCTCTTGGAGCTCCAGATAAAGAGTCTAATCTATCTTTTTCACAGCTCTTAAAAGGTGTTGTAACAAAAGATAAACCAGCAAATGGTGCAATTGTTCTCTCGCTAGAAGACGAAAAAGCATCAAATACTATTTCAAAAACAAGCTCTAAAAAAGAGTCACTTCTCTCGCTTTTAAAAGGTGAAAAAGCTAAAGATAATGAAAAGCCGATAAAGCTTGCAGGTGAGCAAAAAGATGCCCTAGAGTTAAATCCAAAACTCACTCAAGGCATGAGTGCTAAAGAGTTAAAAAGCTTAATCTCGGATGCGAAAGAGTACTTAAAGTCTAAAATCTTACAAAGTGATGAATATAAAAAGTCACAAACAAAAGAGTTACCAAAGACACTAAGGGGTTTAGCCACTATGGCAAAAAACTTTGGTATTGATGTCTCTAAGTTAAGTTTAGAAGAAGTAAGAGCTAAACCAATTGCAAAAGATGCTAAGAGTGATGGCTTACTTAAAACAAAGACTCCGCTAAACAAGGCAACAGCACAAAACACTTCTGCTTCGAGCGGTGAGCAAAAGGTCCAAGAGCAAAATGCAGTAGAAGATAAAAAACTAAATATAAAGCCTACTAACGACATAGCAAAAAAAACACCCCTGTTTAAATCTCTTGAAGCAAAGGAGCTTACTACGGAGCAAATAGTAGTGGCTAAACAATTTAAAATAGAGCAAAAAACACCAAAAGAAAAAGCAGATGAGACACTAAAGTTATTATTACGAGGTGAAAAATCTAAAGACTCTGCAAAATTAACAGCAGATTTTTCTGTAGCTACGGCTAGAGTTCTTGCTCCAACAGCAACGACAGATGTAACTAAAAACTTAGAGAAGCTTTTGCATGGCGAATCATCAGCTAACGATGGACAAACTAACTCAAAACTAGATGGATTATCGCTAAAGTCTGATAGTTTAGAAGTAAAACTAAACGAAGCAAAGCAGATGATAAAGTACCTATCTCAAGATGTAAAGACGGCTATAGAGGACTATAAGTCTCCATTTACAAGAGTAAAGCTTCAACTAAATCCGCAAAAACTTGGAGAAGTTGACTTGACGATAATCCAAAGAGGTAAAAATCTACATGTAAATATCAGCTCAAACAATACTGCAATCAACACACTCTCAATGAATGCAAATGAGTTAAGAGCACAGTTAAACAATAATGGAATAAATAATGCTTCATTAAACTTTAATAACTCTTCTGGAGGCGAACAACAAGCTGCAAACCAGCAACAAAATCGCCAAAATGAAAAAAGAGCTAATGAAGAGTATGCTTATTTTGAAAACGAAGATAAGAATGAAGAGATTTTAAGCTCTTTAGAGATTATAGTTCCAAACTACGCATAAGTAAGGGACTTGTTCCTTTTATGGACAAATAAACTCTGCCTTTTGTAAAAAGGCTAGCTTCAGTGGCCACAGCGGCCTAAGCGAAGTAAAAGGGACTTGTTCCTTTTACGGACAAATAAACTCTGCCTTTTGTAAAAAGGCTAGCTTCAGTGGCCACAGCGGCCTAAGCGAAGTAAAAGGGACTTGTTCCTTTTACGGACAAATAAACTCTGCCTTTTGTAAAAAGGCTAGCTTCAGTGGCCACAGCGGCCTAAGCGAAGTAAAAGGGACTTGTTCCTTTTACGGACAAATAAACTCTGCCTTTTGTAAAAAGGCTAGCTTCAGTGGCCACAGCGGCCTAAGCGAAGTAAAAGGGACTTGTTCCTTTTACGGACAAATAAGATGAAGGCCCCCCTTCATTTTATGAAATAAAATTAAGGAGTATATTATGGCTATCAATTCAGTAGGTGAAAACCTGGCAACTCATGGCAGAGTAGATACAACAGAGGCAGTAAAAGATAAAACTGTCTTAGGCAAAGATGACTTTATGAAGCTTCTCTTGGTGGAGCTTCAACATCAAGATCCAACAGAGCCTATGGATAGTGAGAAGATTTTATCTCAAACTTCTCAACTAGCTACTCTTGAGGCATCTGAGAACACTAATAAAGCACTCTCAGACCTAGCTCTTTCTATGGCTGCATCACAAGATTTCTCAACGATTGCAGCTATTGGTAAAACAGCTGACTTAGGAAGCAATGCTATACAACACGATAAAGGCTCAGAGAGCTCTTTTGAAGTCTATTTTCCACAAGATATAAAAGATGGAACCTTAGAGATCTTAGATAGCGAAGGTAACGTTGTTAGTACAATAGGTATTGATATGGAAGATGAAAATGGAAACACTTTAGATAAAAAAGAAGCAGGTGTATATCAATTTGACTGGGATGGAGTACTTAGTGATGGCAGTAGTGCAGATAGTGGTATCTACTATGTAACTGCTAGCTATAAAAATGAAGCAGGAGAGACACAAGCTACAAGACTTGGGACTTATCCTATAGAAGCAGTTAGATTTGAGGAAGGAAAAGCACTTGTAAAAGTAGGTTCAAACTATGTCTCACTTGACAGCATTAAAGAGGTTTATTAAATATCATGATGACTCAAGCTTTTTATACAGGTATATCTGGTTTAAAAACTAACCAAACTGCCATAGATATAGTATCTGACAATATTGCAAATATCTCAACTATAGGTTTTCGTGGCTATAGACCAGAGTTCTCTTCTATCTTTGAAGAGACACTGAACTCTACATCTGCGAAACCGACTAATGACACTACAGGCTATGGTGTAACTTTAGGTACATCTGCCATGGATAAGACACAAGGGAGCATCTTGCTCTCAGATAGATCTACAGACTTAGCCATAGTTGGAAATGGATGGTTTGGTATATCTGGAAGTGATGAGACTATGTATACAAGAGCTGGAGATTTTACTTTTGATGTAGACAATGACCTTGTTACAAAAGATGGGCACTATGTTTTAGGAACTATGGGAAAAAACATAGGTGCTAACAATGAACTAACAGATATTTTAGGGGAAGTAAAACTAGGAGATATTGGTTCTCAAGAGAAGTTGCGTTTTCCAAAAACCCTTACATATCCGCCAGAGCCGACCACTGAGGCAAAATTTATCGGAAACATAGGAACTGATGATGCAGTTCAAACCATAGGTGCAGGTGTAGTTGATCCACAAAACAATAAAAACCACCTACAACTATCTTTTTCAAAAATAGAACCACAAGTTTTACCTGGCAGTCAGTGGGAAGTAGTAGCTACTACGCAATCACTTGATGGCGAAACTATTTATGATACGCAAACAGGAAGTGCTGAATTTGATGCGAGTGGCGGACTTATCTCAACTACCTTAACTACTATAGACAACAACGGTGCAGAAGTAGCCATAGATATGGGAAGTGGTTTTGATGGTGTTGTAGCTATTAGCAATATTCCACCAAGCGCATCTAGTGTCTCTGATGGAACAATAGGCGGAGATCTAAAAGGTTATAGTATCAATAAAAATGCTGAAGTTATTGCTACTTTTACAAATGGTATGCAAAGTAGTGTAGGCAAAATCGCAGTCTATCACTTTGCGAATGAACAAGGACTTCAAAGAGCTGGTGGGGCAAACTTTACAAAGAGCGACAATAGCGGAGAGGCACTTTTTTATACAGATGCAGATGGAGAAAATATTATAGGTACAGATGTTGTAAACTTTAACTTAGAGAATTCAAATGTTAGGATGGATGCAGCGCTTACAGATCTTATTATACTTCAAAGATCATACGACGCAAACTCTAAGTCTATAACTACAGCAGATCAGATGATGCAAAAAGCTCTGCAAATGGATGCATAAAATATCTAAAGAGTTGGAACACTAAATGCTACTTATTTTTAAGTGCAAAAAACAAAATATCTAAAGGGATTACTCCCTTTGGCATAATAAATAAAATGGGATTAACCTCCCTTAAATTTATGAAATGCAACAAAGAGGCACAAGTGCCGAGGGCCTCCTGCCGAAGGAAACTCAGCGTTAGCGTAGCCAAAGGGATTACTCCCTTTGGCATAATAAATAAAATGGGATTAACCTCCCTTAAATTTATGAAATGCAACAAAGAGGCACAAGTGCCGAGGGCCTCCTGCCGAAGGAAACTCAGCGTTAGCGTAGCCAAAGGGATTACTCCCTTTGGCGTGACAAATAAAATGGGATTAGGTTCCCTTAAATTTATGAAATAAATTAAAGGACATAAGATGTTAAAATCACTATTTTCAGGTGTATCAGGACTACAATCACACCAAGTTGCAATGGATGTTGAGTCAAACAATATCGCAAATGTAAACACAGTAGGTTTTAAATATTCTCGTGCAAACTTTTCAGATCTGTTGGCTCAAACAAAAGCTATAGCTACAGCACCTCAAGGACAACTCGGTGGTAAAAATCCTGTTCAAGTTGGACTTGGTTCTACTGTAAGCTCTATGACACGAATCTTCTCACAAGGTTCAGTTCAAAACTCTGATAAAAACACCGATGTCGCTATTCAAGGGGATGGTTTTTATATAGTTTCTCCAGATGGTGGTAACACTTATAAGTATACTCGTGCAGGTGACTTTAAGTTTGATGCTGCTGGAAACTTTGTTGATAACAACGGTTTTATAACTCAAGGATGGCTTAGAGATCCTGTAACTGGTAAAGTTGACTCAACTGCACCTATTACAGATATAAATATACCACCAGGACTTACAACTCCAGCCTTTGCTTCACAAGAAGTGGTAGTAAAAGCAAATCTTAACTCAGGACCTATAGTTGAGAGTATGTCTCCAGCTTATGAGGTAAAGTCAGGTAGTACAAATATTCAACCAGCAGCAGTTGATGCAAATGGAAATGCAATAGAGGCTGGTAATATAGGTGTAATGTTTAATGAAGTTGGCGAAGCTTTTTCTATTCAAGAAAATCAAGGAGTATGGGCATCATTTAGAAACTCAGAAGTAGTTGCGGGTGCAGTTGTTGCAAATACCGCTTTAGATATGGATTTTAATGTTGATCCAGAGCTTGGCATTGCAGGTAATACTGTAAATGTAACAGCAGCTGCTGGAGCAACGCCAGCTGAGACAGCTAACAACTATGTAGCTGCTATCAATGCTAAGAGTTCTACCACTGGTGTAACAGCTTCTGTTGATGCAGCTCAAGTTATTACTTTAACAAATACAAATGCTGATGCCTCAGCATCTCACAATATTGACTTTGTAGTAAATACCGGTTCTGGAATAGCAACTGCTTCTAGTGTAACAGCACATAGATATCAGTACAATAAAACCTCTGCAGCTAACACACTTGGTGGGGATAAAACCTTTACTACTACGGCAGATTTGAGAAAATGGCTTGAAGATGAAGCTAGAAATCAAGGTGGTGCAACAAATGGCATAACTGTTGCAGTAAATGAGCAAGGAAAGTTTGAAATCCAAAATCCAAATAGTGGTGTAGATGATTATGATATGAATCTTAAAATTACAGCATATACAGATAAAAGAACGGGTACTGTAGTTACTGAAAACACTCGATTTACTAGAAATATGGAAGCACTAAACTCAGTACTACCACAAGCGAGTGGTGGAACAGCATACTCACAAAGTTTTAATGTAGCTACACACTCAAGCTCCATAGATGTTTTTGACTCATTAGGCTCTAAACATACTCTTAGAATGGAGTTTAGAAAAACAGAGCTTGATACATCAACAGGAAGTACCTGGGATATGCTTGTAACTGTTCCGCCTCCAGCGACTATAGATACAACAGCACCTCTTGATGAAAAAAGGGGCTCTGTCCGTTTTAACAATGATGGTTCATTGGCTACTTACAATCCACCAAATATCTCTTTTAGTGGTAACAATGGTTCAGCTCCAGATCAGCAGATAAACCTTAGTTTTGGTACTGCAAATGCTTTTGATGGAATGACGAGTTTTGATAGTAGATCTGCTACATCAGGGATAAGTCAAGATGGTTATACGGGTGGAGATTTAGTCGGTATCAGAATCGATCAGAGTGGTACTTTAGTTGGATCATTTTCAAATGGTCGTTCTTTTGGTCTTGCTCAAATTGGTATGGCGAAGTTTACAAACAACGAGGGTTTGTCAACTGAGGGTGGAAATATTTTCATTCAAACTGCAAACTCTGGTGATCCTATTATCGGAACTGCCGCAACTGCTGGGCGTGGGTTTATCCAAGCAGCCGCACTTGAAGCGTCAAATGTTGACCTCTCACGTGCCCTAACCCAGCTTATTATCATACAAAGAGGGTTCCAAGCAAATGGTAAAACCATCACAACCTCTGACCAACTTCTACAAACTCTTATAGGATTAAAACAATAAGTTTTAATCCTGCTTCAATTCTTTGCTACCTCGTCTTTAATAAATTGAACCCTCTGATTAATTTATAAACTAGATTCCGTGTCAAGCACGGAATGACGGGACACGCGTCACCCTGAACAAACAAACCGTCACCCTGAACAAACAAACCGTCATCCTGAACTTGATTCAGGATCTACCTTAATAATTGTTCAGAGCACCCAATTAAATATTACAATCTAAAAAACAATAATAACACTTCGCTAAGTATAGTTAAGTTAACATAGTATCAAAGAGTAAGTTGTGTTCTTTAAAAAGTTACGTATTACTCATAAAAAAACGAGCAAGGAGAGTAAAATGAAGAAAAAATTTACAACTGTTGTGGGTGCACCTGTCGCTGACAATAACAATTCACTTACTGCGGGACCAAGAGGTCCTATGCTACTTCAAGATGTATGGTATTTGGAAAAAATGGCACATTTTGATAGAGAAGTCATTCCTGAGAGACGCATGCATGCAAAAGGTTCTGGTGCGTTTGGAACGTTTACAGTCACAAACGATATAACAAAATACACCAAAGCAAAAATCTTCTCTAAAGTTGGAAAAAAAACAGAGATAATTGCTCGGTTTTCCACTGTTGCAGGTGAGAGAGGTGCGGCAGATGCTGAGAGGGATATTCGTGGTTTTGCACTAAAATTTTACACAGAGGAAGGAAACTGGGATCTAGTGGGTAACAATACACCTGTGTTTTTTCTAAGAGATCCACTCAAGTTTCCAGACTTAAACCATGCCATCAAACGAGACCCAAAAACAAATATGCGAAGTGCCAAAAATAACTGGGATTTTTGGTCTAGCTTGCCAGAAGCTCTGCATCAAGTCACCATCACGATGAGCGATAGAGGTATTCCATATTCGTACCGTCATATGCATGGTTTTGGTAGCCACACTTTTAGCTTTATAAATGATAAAAATGAGAGAAACTGGGTCAAATTTCATTTTGTCACCCAACAAGGCATCAAAAACCTAACAGATGAAGAGGCTCAAATATTGGTGGGTCAAAATAGAG
Source organism: Sulfurimonas hongkongensis (assembly GCF_000445475.1). Taxonomy (NCBI): domain Bacteria; kingdom Pseudomonadati; phylum Campylobacterota; class Epsilonproteobacteria; order Campylobacterales; family Sulfurimonadaceae; genus Sulfurimonas; species Sulfurimonas hongkongensis. The sequence continues at coordinate 17,487 of NZ_AUPZ01000003.1, read as the reverse complement.
AAAGCCATCAGCGGGATTTGTTTGAGAACATCGAAAAAGGTAATTTTCCAAAGTGGAAAATGTTTGTACAGATAATGAGCGAAGAAGATGCGAAGCACTATAAGTTTAACCCTTTTGATTTAACAAGAGTTTGGCTAAAAAAAGATTATCCACTCATAGAAGTTGGAGAGTTTGAGTTAAACCGCAATCCAGAGAACTATTTTGCAGATGTAGAACAAGCTGCATTTAACCCTGCAAGCGTAGTGCCAGGCATTGGTTTTTCACCTGATAAGATGCTTCAAGGAAGACTCTTTTCATACGGAGATGCCCAAAGATACAGACTAGGAGTTAACCATAACTTAATCCCGGTTAATGCCCCAAAATGTGAAGTTCACAGCTATCATAGAGATGGTGCTATGAGAGTTGATGGAAATGCGGGAGCTACGATAGGCTATGAGCCAAACTCTTATGAGGAGTGGCAAGAGCAAAAAGAGTATGCTGAGCCAGAGCTAGATTTAGATGGTGGAGCTAACAGATATGAGCATGATGATGATAACTTTACACAGCCTAGAATGCTATTTCAGCTTATGAGTAAAGAAGAGCAGCAAGTTCTTTTTGAAAATACAGCAAGAGCTATGGGTGATGCTCCACAGAATATTAAGCTAAGACATATAGATAACTGTTCAAAGGCAGATCCTGCTTATGGAGCAGGTGTGGCAAAAGCATTAGGTTTGAGTGTAAAATCATAAACAATAAGTTTTAATTCTCTTTTGATATAATTTCGTTTATAAAAGTTCAGTTCTCTCTGACTCACACACTCCGAGAGTGTGGGAACTAAAGTGACTGAACTAAAAAAACAAGGAACTATGTCAGATGCAATTCTCATCTCCTCTAAAATCAAACTCAAAAAAAGTAATGTTGTTAGGTTCTGGCGAACTTGGTCGTGAAGTGGCTATTGAAGCTCAGAGGCTAGGTCTTGAAGTTATCGCAGTAGATAGATATCCAAACGCACCAGCCCATCAAGTAGCACACCGCTCATATGTTGTAAATATGCAAAATAGAGATGCTCTTTTAGAGATTATAGAGCGTGAAAAACCAGACTTCATACTGCCTGAAATAGAAGCTCTCTCTATAGATGCACTTATTGGGGCAGAGGCGAAGGGCTACAATGTTATCCCAAACGCATCAGCTGTACAAAAGACTATGAACCGTAAAAATATTCGTACATTCGCAGCAGAGACTTTAGGTTTAAACACTGGAGCTTATGAGTTTGTAACAACAGAAGCAGGACTAAGAGATGCCTCTGAACGTATGGGTTACCCTTGTGTAGTAAAGCCTGTTATGAGCTCCTCAGGGCATGGTCAAAGCGTACTTAAGTGCAAAGAAGATGTTTCAAAATCGTGGGAGATTGCAAAAGAGGCACGTGGAGATGCAAGCGAACTTATAGTTGAGGCTTTTGTTGATTTTGACTATGAGATTACGATGTTAACTGCAAGAAATGGCAAAGAGACTCTTTTTTGTGAGCCAATAGGTCATGAGCAAAGAGATGGAGACTATGTCTTTTCATGGCAGCCGATGCAGATGAGTGAAATTGCAAAAAAGAGGTCACAAGAGATGGCTAAGGCTATAACAGATGGGCTTGGTGGTCGTGGACTTTTTGGTGTTGAGCTTTTTATAAAAGGTGATGAAGTTTACTTTAGTGAAGTTAGCCCTCGCCCACACGATACTGGAATGGTCACGCTCATCACACAGAGCCAAAGTGAGTTTGCTTTGCATCTAAGAGCTGTTCTTGGACTTCCTCTTGGGTTTACTTTTTATGGGGAGGGTGCATCAGCAGCTTATAAATCAAAAGCAGAAAACTTCAAGCCAACCTTAGAGATAGATGATAGGCTCTTTAGCGATAACTCATTTATAAGAATATTTTCAAAACCAGATACACATAAAGGTCGAAGACTTGCAGTCGCCCTAGTTTACGACAAGGCAGAAGTAGCTCTTAAAAAATCAAGAGAGCTTATAGAGCTAATAAAGGATGTTTAGATGAAGATAGTTATCTTAGATGCACTGACTTTTGGTGATTCCGATTTGAGCAAATTTAAGAGCTTAGGCGAAGTTGAAGTTTATGAAACAACAAATCGTGAGCAAACTAACTCACGCATAACAAACGCTACTGTTATAGTTACTAACAAAGTTGTTATAGATGATGAGCTTATGAGCAAAGCAACAGACTTAAAACTTATCTGCATCGCAGCTACTGGGATGAACAACATAGACCTAGAAGCTGCGGCTTCAAGAAACATAGAGGTTAAAAATGTGGCTGGATACTCAACTGACTCAGTGGTGCAACACACCTTTTCTATGCTTTTTTATCTCTTAGGACACTCAAGATATTATGATGAGTATGTAAAAGATGGCTCATACACAAAATCTGCTATCTTTACGCATCTACCTAAACCATTTTTTGAGTTAAAGGGTAAGAAGTGGGGCATTATAGGCCTTGGAACAATTGGTCGCGGCGTTGCAAATATTGCATCTGCCTTTGGTGCGAAGATGTGTTATCACTCAACAAGTGGCAAGAATATCACAAGAGACTACTTGCATGTAGAGCTAAAAACACTTCTTGAGACTTGCGATGTTATATCTATACATGCACCGTTAAATGAGCAGACTAAAAACTTACTTTCATATAATGAGCTTAGTCTATGTAAAGACAAGGCAGTAATTTTAAACCTTGGAAGAGGTGGTATTATAGATGAAGATGCTGTCGCTAGAGTAGTTGATGAGAGAGAACTATACTTTGGACTTGATGTTTTAGAGCAAGAACCGATGAAGCAAAATCATCCATTTTTAAGTGTGAAAAACAGGGATAGACTCTATATAACTCCGCATATCGCTTGGGCGTCTAGTGAGGCAAGAGAAAAGCTTATAGAGTTAGTAGTTAAAAATATAACAGACTCTACTCTTTAGTGCAGAGGTGTTAGTGATTTTTTATGAATGAGTTAGCGCTCTTTTTATCTGCCTTTCTAGCAGCTACCATTCTTCCCTTTTCATCAGAAGTTACATTTGTTGCAGCCCTTACATCTGAGATGAATCCACTAAGTGCAATTTTTTTTGCGTCTTGTGGAAATGTACTAGCTATCACTTTGAACTACTGGTTTGGTTACTGGTTATATGATAAAACAAAAACAAAGCTAAACTCCTCAAAAACAGGAACTAAAAGTCTAGAGTATGGACATAAATATGGTTACTTTATACTCCTCTTTTCATGGCTTCCCATCATCGGTGATCCGCTAACACTTGTAGCTGGTGTTTTAAGGCTTAGATTTGTTTGGTTTGTTATAGTCGCTGGAGGTTTGAGGGTTTTAAGATACTACCTCTTAACTCTTGTGGTATAATGAAAACTATGAAAATTCCACTAATTCTTCTAGTATTTTTTAGCACCTTTTTATTTGCCTCTGCAAAAGAGAAAGTATCACTTCAACTTATGTGGGTTGATCAGTTTCAGTTTGCGGGTTATTATATGGCAAAAGAGAAGGGTTTTTATGAGGAAGCTGGACTTGAAGTTGAGATAAAAAAGTTTGCAAAAGAGACAAACACTGTAGAGGAAGTGATGAGCTCTAGGGCGACTTATGGTGTCGGCCGCTCAAGTTTGATAAGGACTCGTTCTGAGGGAGAGAAGGTAGTTTTGCTCTCAGCTATTTTTCAATCTTCTCCTTTTGTTTTAATAACTAAAGATATAACAAAGATAAAAAGCATCAAAGACTTTAGAGGTAAAAAAATTATGCTAACTAAAGATGCATCTGATGCTGCATCTATTAGAGCTATGATAATGTCAAGCGGAGTTAAAGAGTCGGAGCTAGAGATACTAAGCCATAGTTTTAATTTTGACGATCTTTTAGATGGTAAGGTCGATTTGTACGCTGGATATACAACAAATGAGACATTTATTTTGCAAGAAAAAAACATCCCTTATAGAGTTTTTTCTCCAAAAGATGAGGGTTTTGATTTTTATAGTGACATACTATTTACATCTCAAAAAGAGTTAGAGAAACATCCACAAAGAGTGGAAAGATTTAGAGATGCTTCTCTACGAGGATGGAGATATGCATTTGAAAACATAGAAGAGAGCATAGAGTTAATTCATGAGAAGTATAACCCTGCAAACAAAAGCTTAGAAGCTCTAAGATATGAAGCAAAGGAGCTGAAAAAACTAGCCTTTGAGGATAATACGAAGTTTGGCGAGATAAAAGAGGAGAGAGTTCATAGGATACTTGATATATATAAAATCCTAGGATTTGCTAAAGATAAGATAGATATGGATGAGTTTATTTTTAGTAAGAGCTCAAATGTCTTAAGTGCAAAAGAGTATGCATATTTAAGAGATAAAAAAGAGATAAGACTCTGCATGATACCCTCTTTTTTGCCATACAGCACTATAAAAGATGGTGAAATAGAGGGCATTGGAGCTGGGATTCTTGACATTATCTCTCAAAGTGTGCCGATAAACTTTAGACTTATAAAGACTAACTCATGGCAAGAGACACTCTCTTTGGCAAGAGAGGGCAAGTGTGACTTTTTGCCAATAGCAGAAGATACAAAGTCAAGAAGAGAGTATCTTGATTTTACAACTTCCTACTTTAAAGACTCCATAGCAATTGTAACAAATGATAAAAAAAATTATATCTTAGATATTAGAAGTGTCTCCGATAAAGAGTTTAGTGTAACGGAGGGCTACTCTTTTGTAGAGACCATAAGAGAAAAATATCCAGAGTTAAAACTTCACATAGTTTCTACAAGAAAAGAGGGTTTTATGGGTGTGCAAAAAGGGAAATATTATGGTCATATAGATGCTATGATGGCAGCAGCTTACTACATGCAAAATAACTCAAAGTTAAACCTTAAAATATCTGGACAACTTGAAGATGATATAAAGATTAGTTTTGGAGTCAAAAAGGATGATGAGATACTCCTTAGTATATTTCAAAAGATAGCAAATGAACTAGAACCAAAAGATATACAAAGGGTTTTAAATGAGTGGGTATCCATAAACTACACAACAAGTTCAGACTATGGTTATCTCAAAAATGTCTTGCTTATTGTTTTTGGTTTAACTTTGATATTTGGATATAGGCACTATATACTCAAGAAGAAAAACAAACAACTCCAAATACTTCAAAATCAACTTGTTAGGCTCAACAAATCATTAGAGACAAAAGTAGCTGATGCGGTTAATGATGTGCTCAAAAAAGATGCCTATCTTCTCCATCAGTCTCGTTTGGCTCAGATGGGAGAGATGCTAAGCATGATAGCCCATCAGTGGAAACAACCTCTTAGCTCCATCTCTTCGATGCAGATAGCTATTCGGATGGCTATAGAGCTTGAGAGATTTGATCTTAGTGATGAAAAACAAAGAGAAGAATTTTTAGAATTTGTACATCAGAAGCTAGACAAAATAGCAGCAAACACTCAAAATCTAAGTCAAACTATCTCAAACTTTAGCGATTTTTACAAACCAAACAAAAAAGCAGAGATACGAAAACTTGATAAAGTGGTTATGAAAGCCTGTAGTCTTATAGAAGACAACATGGACGCAAGCAATATAAGTATAAGTATGAGTCTGCACTCAGATTCAGTAGTAAAGCTTCATGAAAATGAGTTTATGCAAGTTATACTAAATCTCTTAAACAATGCAAAAGATCAACTAATAGAAAAAGCTATTAAAGATGCGCAGATTAAGATAAAAAGCTATGATGAGAAGGGAGATGTTATTTTAGAGATTAGCGATAATGCTTTGGGAATTGATAAGAGCATTATAGACAATGTTTTTGATCCATATTTCTCTACAAAGTTAGAAAAAAATGGTACAGGCTTGGGGCTTTATATGTCAAAGCAAATCATAGAAGAGTATCATGATGGTAGTATTAGCGTGAAAAATGGCAGAGATGGCGCTATATTTACAATAAAGTTAGAAATAGAGGATAACGATGCGAAGTGATGTGTTGATAATAGGAGCAGGTGGAGCAGGTTTAGTAGCTGCTATAAATGCCCACAGTCAGGGTGCTAAAGTAAGAGTTATAACAAAAGAGTATCCAACAAGGAGTCAAACTTGTATGGCTCAAGGCGGCATAAATGCGGCTCTGGGCAATGCAAGCGAAGATAGCGTGGAGGCACATATTCAAAATACTTTAAAGTCAGCTCACGGCATTGCAAATGAAGAAGCAGTTAGGCTTTTGTGCCAGAGAGCACCCGAGGCAGTTGAGTGGCTAGATAGCATAGGAGTCTGTTTTTCAAGAACTAAAGATGCGAAGATAGCTCAAAGAACTCTAGGCGGTGCATCAGCACCAAGAGCTTGTTATGCCAAAGACTATACAGGCTTAAAGATTTTGCATACTCTTTATGATAGATGTAACGCCCTTGGCATCGAGATACTAAGCGAGAGATATCTTCTAAATCTTGTGACTCAAAAATCGATAAGCTCAGATGTATATATCGGAGGTGCTACTTTTTTAAACATAAGAAGTGGGGAAGTGGAGACTTACGAAGCCGCATCTGTGATAGTCGCAACAGGTGGATATTCTCGTGTCTATGATAGCCACTCTACAAACTCTACAAGTTCAACAGGAGATGGTTTAGCCACAGCCATAAGAGCTGGAGCGAGACTAAGTGATATGGAGTTTATCCAGTTTCATCCAACTGCACTAAAAAACTCATCTATCCTTATCTCAGAGAGTGCAAGGGGAGCTGGAGGCTATCTTTTAAACTCTAAGGGCGAGAGATTTACTAACGAGCTAGCACCTCGTGATGAAGTGGCTCGTGCGATAAATGAAGAGATTCAAAAGGGTGAGGACGTTTTTTTAGATATTCGCCACCTAGGCGAGGAGTTTATAGATAGAGAGCTCCCACAAGAGAGAAAACTAGCAAAACTTTATGAAAATGTAGACCCAGTTTATGAACTTGTTCCTATAAAACCAGTGGCACACTACACTATGGGCGGTATAGAGGTAGATGAAAACTCAAGTACTAAGATAAAAGGACTATTTGCCGTTGGAGAGTGTGCAAATCACAAAATACACGGTGCAAACAGACTAGGCGGAAACTCTCTTTTAGAGCTTGTTGTCTTTGGAGGGCAGGTTGGTATAAATGCTGCAAAGTACGCAAAAACATTTGACAAAGTCATAGATGCAAGTGAGCAAACACAAAGAGATAAAAACTTTGTAGCGGAAGTAAAAGAGTCTACAAACCAGATAGACTTTTACGAAAAACGGACATTAATTGGAAATATTTTTTATAATAATGTTGGGATTTCAAGAGATGAGATGGGTTTAAAAGAGGCTCTTGATGCAATTTACAAAATCCAAAAAGAGCTACCATTTATGGGAGTAAAAGACAGGTCTAAAACATATAACACTAACTTAGTGGAGTTTATAGAGTTTGTAAATATGCTTGAACTTTGCGAAAATGTTTTAGTCTGTGCCATCAGTAGATGTGAAAGTAGGGGTGCACACTACAGAAGTGATATACCAAAACAAAATGACATTGCCTACAAGGCTCACACCATCACATATAGAGAAGATGGTGTGCTTTGTGTAAACTTTGTGGAGTAAGAGATGAAGATTAAAATAGCAAGATATATGAGCAAAACAAAAGAAACTGCCTTGGAGTATGAAGTGGATTTGAGTGATGTTACGCTCTTAGAGGTTTTAAATGAGATAAAAACAAAGCAAGATGCAACGCTTTCATACTCAAGTGGCTGTAGAAGTAGCATCTGCGGGAGTTGCTCTATGAGAGTAAATGATAGAGAAGTTTTGGCTTGTGCGTACAAAGTACAAGATGGCGACTTCATTGAGCCTATGAAAAATTCTGCTGTTATTCGTGACTTAGTTGTAGATATGGACAGAGCTTATGAGTTTAACGCAAAAGCAAAAGCGTGGCAAAATTCTATAAAAAAAGGACTAAATTTAAGCGAAGAAAACCAGACAATAAACGAGCTTCAAAGTGACTGCATCCTATGTGGTTCCTGCTATAGTGTTTGTCCAGTTTATGCTGTAAATGATGAGTTTTTAGGACCTTTTGCACTAACTCGTGTTTGGAGATATGTTAGTGATAAAAGAGAGAATGAGCCACAAAGTAAGATTGATACTATTCAAACTAACGGTGTTTGGGACTGTACACTTTGTAATGAGTGTACGCTTGTTTGTCCACAAGGGATATCAAGTAAAGCAGATATAGAAAAACTCCGCATGAGAAGTATGGCATCAGGACATAGCGATCCTAGTTTTGCAACATCTTTTCAAGGAGCTTCGTTTGATGGAAGCCCTAGTTTTTAGCGGTACTTTATGCAGTTTCTTCCTGCATTTTTAGCCTCATAAAGAAGCTCATCTGCTCGTTTAAAGACTTCGTCCATTCTGTGAGGCCTATCTATCATAGTTACACCAAAACTACATGTTAGCACAATGTCGTTATAAAAGAGATGTGAACAAGTGTTCTCTTTTATCTTTTGTGTTAGTGAGACTACATCTTCAAGGGAGTTTGCTCTTAAGACTATAGCAAACTCTTCTCCTCCCCATCTTGCAAAAAAGTCATCAACTCTTATGCTTTGCTTTACAATACTTGTTAACTCTTTTAGTATAACATCTCCAGCGTCGTGACCGTGAGTGTCATTTATCTCTTTGAAGTGATCTATATCAAAAAAGATGATGGCATATTCATTTGGAACTTTGACTTTTTTTTGCAAGAAATTATTTAGTGAGGCTCTGTTGTTTATGCCTGTTAGTGTATCTGTCTCTACTTCTACTTCTAGTTTACCAATGTTTTTGTAGGCATTTTCGAGACTGTTTGAGTATTTTGTAAAGATGATATATATTAAAATAAAACAGACTAAAAGTATAAGAAAGTTTAAAAAATTTGTTAGAATGATGGAGTTTTTATTTTCCAGTACTTTTTTTGTAATGTCTTTTGCAATTAAGATTTTGGCTACCATATTGCCTTCATAATCATCAAGTGACAGGTCATTAAAGAGGAGATAAGTTCTCTCTCCTATCTCCACTATTTGTGTTTTTTTATCAAAATCAACCTTTTCTTTTATCTTGTTAAAAAAGTAGTTTTTAAAGAGTATGGAGAATTCTCCCAAGTCCTCAGAATCTATCTGTTTTTGAAGATGCTTTAGGCTAGAGGTTTTTACTAAAACTTGCGACTGGGCACCAAGTAAAGAGCTCATATGAGATGCAAAATACTGAGGTTTTATACCAAACTCTAAAACTCCTAAATGCTCATCATCTCTAGTTATAAAAGGGATAGAGATGCGATAGTTTATACCATTTTTACCAGTCTCAAATCCAAAATGAACTTTTTTGTCTATATTTGTTTGTTTAATTATGGGGCGAATATCTGTTAAGTCATCATCATAACTTGTAGGTTTGTGCATTCTAAGTATGGTAGTGTTTGAAGTGTCATGTAGATGCATGACATAAAGATCAGGATTGAACTCTTGTAATCTTAAGTAGTTTTTTTCAAGTTTGTAATAGATGAGTTCTCTATATCTATGCTTTATAGGTTCATAAATATCTTGCATATTTGTAAATACAAAGCCTATAGAGGTATACTTTTCTTCTAGGTTTGAAATAAGATTGCGGTATTGTAAGACAGCATTTTTGTGAAGTTCTTGCATCTGCAGCTCAATCATTGAACGTTGATGCTTCACATCATAATAACCTCTAAAGATGAGTGCTAAAAAAAAGATAAACCCAACAACTAACAGATATCTATTTTTTAGCTTGTTTGAGTAGTTTAAATACATGTCTTAATTATACCACATAGACATAGTTTTTTCTTATAAGCAAAGAAAAATCTTTATAACATAGTTTTGTTATGTTATAATAAATGTTATTATTTTAAAAGGGCAAAAGATGGCAAAAGAACACTCATTTGATATTAGTGCAAAGATAGATATGCAAAACTTTAAAAATGCTATAAATATGGCAGAAAAAGAGGTCGCTAACCGTTATGACTTCAAAGGTACAGCTTACGAAGTTAACTACAAAGAGGGAGATAAACTACTTGTTTTAATAGCATCTAGTGATAACAAACTCGACGCTCTAAAAGACATAGTTATAGCTAAACTTTTAAGACAAGATCTCTCTTCTAAGGTTTTAGAAGAGTTAAGGGTCGAAGACTCTTCAGGTGGGAACAAGAAAGTAACCTTTAAAGTAGTTGACTATATAGAGTCTAAAGAAGCAAAAAAAATAACTGCTGAGATAAAAAAATTAAAACTCAAAGTAAATGCTCAGATAGAGGGCGATGCCATCAGGGTTAAAGGTAAAAGTCTTGATGATTTGCAAAAGGTTATAAGCGAGATTCGATCACAGGAGTGGGAAGCTCCGCTAGTGTTTGAAAATATGAGATAAGGAAGAGTTTATGTCAAAGATGAGCATAGCAGATGCCGCCACTAAACTAGGGGTCTCAAAAGAGGCGATACATAACCGCATAAGAAGAGGCTCGCTAGAGAGTGTAGTAGAAGATGGCGTAAAACTTGTCCTGCTAGACTCTGATGTGACTAACAAACAAACTATAAAACAAACTAACAAAAGAGCAACGCAACAAAATGATGATAAATACTACAAACTTTTAGAGGATCAAAATGAAAGACTTAGACAAAAAGTAGATAGACTCGAAGGTGAGACTAAATCTCTAAGAGAGCAAAAAGAACAGATGCTCATAGAAGAGAGGATCAGGATAGAGAAGATCTACAAAGACAAAGATGAGCAGTTAAAAAATATGTTAAACGCAATATCATCTAAGTTTTTACAACACACTCTAAAAGAGGAACTAATCATAGATAGCCAAGATCTTGTAGAAGCAGAGATAGAAGTTGATGAAGAAAAATCAACTCTTATCTCTTTAAAAAAGTACTTTAAACAGAGCTCATATAGTGCTAAAAAACTCAAAAAATTAAAAGAAAAGTTTAAAAAAGCAGCTAAAGAAGATGATGAGAGATTCCAAAAGATTGGCAAAAAACACTACCTAGACACTTCAAAATATGACTATAGTGACCTTTTTAGTTAGATCCCTACTCTTACTTTGTGGGGTTGTTACGCACGAAAGATGACGAAGTTTGGTTCAAAAATATTAAAGTTAAAGTGAAATATAAAAGCAGGTTCCAACTCCAAGTTCGCTCTCAACCCAAATCTCACCTCTGTGCAGTTCTGTTATGATTTTGTGCGTGATGGCAAGTCCTAATCCTGTTCCTTTTATAACATTTGTATGAGCATTTTTGCCCTGTTTAAAGGGTGTAAATAGTGCATCTACATCTTCTGTGTCCATGCCATCTCCATAATCGCAAATACCAAAAATATGTTTAGTCCCTTGCCTCTTGTGAGATATATCTATAGCACTACTCTCTTTAGAAAACTTTACAGCGTTTGAGATGATATTTATGAGTGCCTGTTTTAGTAGTTGTTTGTCTGCATAGATAGTTATATCTTCATCTATTTCAAACATATTTAGAGTTATAGACTTCTCTAGCATCTGCGCTTCACACATCACAATAGCTTCATCAAAGAGCTCTTTTATCGCTATATCATTAGGATGAGCTAGCATCTCATTCTCATCCATCTTTGAAAAATCTAGTATGGAATTTACAAGGCGTAAAAGGTTATCTCCAGATAGATTTATCTTTTTTATATACTCTTTATCTTTGGCATCTAACTTATCTCGTCTTAGAAGTATTTGAGAAAAACCTATGATGGCATTTAGTGGGGTTCTAAGTTCATGCGACATGTTTGCTAAAAAGCGACTCTTTGATCTTTCTGCTTTGTTGGCTTCATCTAGTGCTTTGTGTAGGTTTGTAGTGTCATAGCGTATAGACAAAAACTCCTCTATCTCTTCTTTGTCATTTAGTATAGGTACAATAGTCGCAAAAACATAGTAAACACTTCCATCCTTTGCTCTATTTTTTATATCTCCTTGCCAAACTTTTTTGCTAAGGATAGTTTTCCACAAGTCTTTAAAAGTCTCTTTTGGAGTATCTTCATGTTTTACAATAGAGTGTGACTTTCCAAGCAACTCACCCTCACTATAGCCAGATATCTTGATAAAGGCATCATTAACATAAGTAATCATTCCTTTTTTATCTGCCTTGCTAACAATAGCACCCAAATCAACAGCTCTTTTATACTCTGAGAGTAGCTTGTTTTTGTAGGTGTACTTCTCTTGTAAGCTTGTGTGTGTGTTTTGGAGTTTTTTGTTTTTAAAGAAGCTAACTAAAAAGTAGTAGATGGTTAAGAGTATAAAGTTTAGCAAGATAAATAAGATGATATTTAAAGTAGAAATATCTGGACTGCTTTGTTCTTTTGATATATCTGAAGCTAGATATAAAAGCTCTAAAATCATTACGATAGTTATAATACTTATGGGAATTATTATGATATTTTTAAATATTTTTTTTAAAAAACTATTCACTAAAGACCTCGCCTTTTATAGATGCACAGATATGATCTATATTGTGTTTGTTTACGATGCCCTCTAGGTTTGTAGAGCCTGTTAGAGATGATGAGATAGCTATCTCCTCTTCGGCTGAGATAACTATGGTTGGTATCTTGATGCTCTCTTCTTCCATAAACTCTAAGATCTCTGCACTAATGCCATCTGTAAGAAAAAAGTCTAAAATCAAATAGTCATATTTGTTCTTTAAAAGGAGGTTTTTTGCTTTGTTTATGCTATCTGTAAAGGTGAGATTTACATTTTTTCTAAGATGCTCTGCTAGTATCTTTTGGTAACTTGCTGAGTTCTCCACTATAAGTACATTTCTTGCATCTTTTGGAGCTTCATTTATACTAAATGTGTGTGACTCTACCATCGATGTTGGCATATTTATAAAGAAACTGCTTCCCTCTCCTAGCTTGCTTTGGACTCTTAGAGTGCCCTTGTGTAACTCTTCAATTATTTTTTTACTTATCATAAGCCCAAGTCCTGTTCCTTGCTGGAGCTTTTGGTAGTCGTTATCTATCTGAGAAAAAGCTTGAAAAAGTTTAGATATGGACTCTTTAGATAAGCCAATACCGTTGTCTTTTACTTCAAACTCATACATCTGTTTAGTTGCATCGTAGGTAATATTAAGACTAACATTTCCGTTATTGTTAGTAAATTTTATAGCATTTGTTAGTAAGTTTATAAGGACTTGCTTGAAAAGCTTTGCATCTATATATAGGTTTAGCGAAACGATGCTTGGCATCTTAAGAGTGATATTTTTCTCTTGTGCTAGGGGCTGTACAAGAATCGATACTTCGCTTATGATGTTTGGGATATTGCTAAGTTTAGGATTAAACTGCATTTTTCCAGCTTCTAGTTTTGCAAAGTCTAAGATAGTGTTTACAAGGTCTAGCAAATTTTTACCAGCTATATTTATCTTGCCTACATAGTTCCTGATGGTCTCAGGCGTATCTTTTTTCATCATAATGATTTGAGAAAAACCTGTTATGGCATTTAGCGGAGTCCTAAGCTCGTGCGACATATTTGCTAAAAATATATCTTTTGATTTGTTGGCATTTTCAGCTTTATCGGCAAAAGTTATAAGTGAAGATTCCCTCTCCTTTGCTAAGATATTAAGGTCTAAAACCTCTATAAGGATGCTTAGCATCTCATAAACATAGTCATTTGTGAAGTCAAGCTTTAGTCTTATCCCCAAGTAGATGTTTTTAGCAGAGTGTCTTAGCATCTTTTGTATATTGTAACTATCATCCGCTTGTGTGTGATGGTCTACGTAGATATCATCTATGGCCCATTGAAACTCATTGAAAGTCTTTTTTAAAATACTTTTAAACATCTCATCAAAATCATCAAAATACTCTTTTTTATGAAAAAGCTCAGTAATATTTTTCATAGATTTTATACCAGCATTTAAAGCCACATGACCATCCTCTATGGACTCATGCAGTGATCTGTTTAGCACTGTTTTTAACTCTTTTGTGATGTTAGAGATATTTTTTTTGTAGCTTTGCATCATCTCTCTATTTTCCTCTTTTGCCACTCGCTTAAAAGCTACAAATTCTTGATGCCATTTGTCATGCAAAGATGCAACACTTTGTAGTTCATCACCTAAGATATATTCATATTTTTCATCACTCTTTAGAACATTTAAAATCTTTCCAAAGGCGCATTTATTTGGGTCTTCTTGGATATTGTTTGTGTTTTTTATGGCACTTATGGCATCTTGTGCATCATCTATTTTTTTCATGTTTTGTTTGTGATACTCAAAGCCTACATAGAGTTCATTTTGCGCATTAAAACCCTTTAGGTTTTGGATGGAGTCGGTGTAGAGTTTGGTTTTTTGTATATAGTATCCATCATTCATTACATGCTCTACGAGTCTAAGTATTTTTTTGATGAGACATTTATGCTGATCTACGAACTCGTTTACCTTGGCTAGTTTTTTTAAAACCTCATTTATGGCTAAAAATCCATGAGTAACTTTTGGAGGGTCAAGTTTTATAGAAAAATGGATGGAGCCTATAAAGTGGATTCTATCTATGTAAGCCTCATCGATAGGAGCAGTTAGCACAAAAGCAACAAACTCTTTTATGTTTTTTACAAGTCTATTTGTATCCGCATGAGCTAAGTAGATGGAGAGTTTAGAGTTGTTTAGTAGATAGTTTTTAACAAAATCATCAACAACTATAGTAGAGATGGAGTGAGCAAACTCAGAAAAAACAACTCTTGATTCAAGATCTTCTTTAGAGATTAGAAAATTAGCCAACAGCTCATCTATTTGTGTCTGTGTCATTTGGTATGCCTTAAATATATTTTTGCAAAGTTCTCTCAAGTTCATTCATATCTATAGGCTTAGATATATAGTCATCAAAGCCGTGCATTAGCATCTTCTCTTTATCTCCAGAGATTGCAAGCGCGGTTATAGCAATGATGGGTTTTGTGAAGTTGTGCTTTTCTCTTAAGATATCGTGAAGCTCACAACCATTTATCTCTGGCATATCAATATCACTTAAAATCAAGTCATAACTAGAGATGTCAAGCTCCAAAATATCATTTGCGCTCTCATAGGTCTCTATGCTTACATCTTCAAAGAGCATCTCTATCATATCATTTAAAACCACTCTATTTAGCTCATTGTCATCTACAAAAAGTATCTTCACTGTCTCTCCTCTAGGGATTTTATATCACAATCAGTAAACTCTTCATCTTTATATTTCTCTTTTATCTTTAAAAACTCATCTAGATTGTTTAAAAAAAGTGTTATAAGTAGTGGATCAAAGTGAGTGCCTGAATCCTTTTTCATAATGCTTAAAACTTTATCAAGCTCCATTGCCTCTTTATAACATCTCTTTGAACTTAGTGCATCAAAGACATCAGCAACAGTAATTATCCTAGCATATAAGTGGATATTTTTGCCAGATAGTCCACTTGGGTAACCTGTTCCATCCCATTTTTCATGGTGCTGCAAGGCTATGATGCGACCTGCATTTAAAACAGGAAATCTCTGTGTACCATCTAATATCTTAGCTCCAATAACAGAGTGTTGCTTCATAATCTCAAACTCATGAGGCTCAAATCTACCGGGCTTTAGCAAGATCTTATCAGGAATCCCAACCTTACCAATATCATGAAGTGGCGCAGCATAGAGAACAAGTTCGCACTCTTGTTTATCTAAACCGTAAAGTCTTGCTAAAAGCTCGGAGTAAAGACTCATCCGCTTTATATGTCCGCCTGTCTCTAAGTCTCTAAACTCACTAGCACGACCGAGTCTGATGGAGATCTCATACTCAGCCTCTTTTGAGAGCTTTAGTGCCTCTTGAAGCTCCTTGGTTCTAAGTTGTACTTGGCTCTCTAGTATCTCAGTTTGGTTGATTATCTGCTCATGGTAGCGGTTTAGTTTTGCATAATTTAGAGTTCTAGCACAAAGTACTTCTATGTCGTAGGGCTTAGTTATGAAGTCACTAGCACCTAGTTTTAGTGCCTCGCTTTCTCTCTCTGTGTTTGCAGTTACCATTAAGATGGGAAGTAGTTTTAGTTTTGGATTTTGCTTGATAATTTTTAAGGCTTCTATGCCGTCCATCATAGGCATACTGATATCTAAAAGAACCACATCAAACTTTTTTTGCTCTAAGTGCTCTAACGCTTCTTTTGCATTTATAGCATTTATAATTTCGACATTTGTATACTCCATAAATGCAGCTTCTATCAGGTCAAGATTAAAAGGTTCATCATCTACAGCAAGAATTGAGAAATTGTCTAGCATCTGTACTCCAAAAATATACTTTTTGTTATTTTACATTACAATTACCATACTATAGCTTATTTTTATTAAGAGATAGTTATGAGTTTATGAGTCTTTAGAGTAGATTTAGTAACATAAAGGTAAAATCATACTCTTTAAAAATATGGACAGTTGGGAGAGTGGCCGAATCCGCTACCTTGGAAAGGTAGTGTAGGGTAACCTACCGTGAGTTCGAATCTCACACTGTCCACCACCGCAACGCTACTTCTATGATACAATCCTAATACTATTATAAGTGAAGGGCTTGATATGAAACAACTTAATATGTCCAATATGGAAAAGTATTTAAACTTTCTACTGATAATGGCTATCTTCTAAATATGATAAATTTATAGTATAGAGACAATAAAACATATAGCCCTATAGAGATTATCAAGACTCGCAGGGGTTTAGAAAAGATTTCTGACCATCTAGCAACCATAATGCTACAAAACTTTACATATTTGCAACCAGCAGATAGAGGGGTATGATTTTTAAGTAATCTTCAACTAAAATACAATGATATTTATACCGAAGAAGAAGCTATATTTAAAGCTCTTGAAAAAGGAGTTACGGCTACCCCAGAAAAGATGTACGGATCTGAAAAAATGCTGGTTATGACTTATATGCAATGTTTGAAATTTTAAAAGAGACAAAGGGTAATTTTGTAATTATTTCTCCAGCACCTCTTGAACCAATAAACTTAAAACCGCCAGTTTCATTCATAATATTTATTACCATTATTGGAACCCCCTTTGAAGTTTTTTGTCAAAAATAGATGATTTGAGTATACTGTTATATTGACTAATGTAATTAACTAAGCATATTAAAGTATTACTATCGACGTAATTTAGTGTTTATATAATTGAGTGCTCTGAACAATTATTAAGATAGATCCTGAATCAAGTTCAGGATGACGGTTTGTTTGTTCAAGATGACGGTTTTGTTTGTTCAGGATGACGGTTTGTTTATTCAGGATGACGCGTGTCCCGTCATTCCGTGCTTGACACGGAATCTAGTTTATAAATTAATCAGATGGTTCAATTTATTTATAGTATACAAAGATTAAAAAGAGGAAAAAAAATGGACTTACTGCTTTTACAATCATTCTTGCTCTGGTGTTCTGTTATCAACTTCTCTATACTTTTGATATGGTTTGCAATGTTTGTGGTGGCTCATGAATTTATCTATAGCCTACTGTCAAGCGCAATCCAAAAATGTACCAAAACGCAGTGCAAAAATGAAGC